>CAMFKC010000525.1 GCA_945956975.1 uncultured Methylocystaceae bacterium
ATCTACACACTGCATATCGTCGGCAGCGTCAGATGTGTATAAGAGACAGACGTTCTGCTGGGTGAAAACGGCGTCGGCAGAGACCTGCGCGAGGGCGCTGTCGTCGTCGACACGAGCACGATCTCGCACAAGGCGACGCTGGAGGCGGCGCAGGCGCTGAAAACGCGCGGCGTCGCCTTTGTCGATGCGCCGGTCTCCGGCATGCAGGCGCGCGCCGAGGCAGGAACACTCACCGTCATGTGCGGCGGCGCGCAGGACGTGATCGCCCGCGTCGAGCCGCTGCTCCGCCGGATGGGCGACAATATCCTGCACATGGGGAATACCGGCGCGGGCCAGCTTGCGAAGTTGATCAACCAGCTTCTGTTCGACATCAATGCCGCCGCATTGGCCGAGATTCTTCCGATGGCCTCCCGCATGGGGCTCGATGCGGAGAAAGTGGCGGCCATCGTCAACAGCGGCACTGGCCGCAGCTACGCTTCGGAATTCTTTCTACCGCGCATCCTCAAAGGGTCGTTCCACGACGGCTATCCGATGAAGCACGCCTACAAGGATCTGGTGAGCGGCGCCGAAGTCTCCGCTGCCCAGTGCATCCCTCTGCCCGTGCTTGCAGCCGCAACCGCCACATACCAGCAGGCGCTGCTCCGAGGCTACGGCGACCTCGACAAGGGCGGGATGATCCGCGTGTTCGAGGATCTGCTGGGCGTCGCCTTCCGCGCGCGAGAACTCAACCCGGAACAGAGGTCATGACACAGAAGCAAGGGATCGGGCGTGGCCTGACCAATTACGGCGACGCGGATTTCGCGCGCTATCTGCGCCGCTCATTCGCGCGGTCGATGGGCCTGTCGCGTGAGATGCTGGACAAGCCGATCGTCGGCATCGCGACGACGCCGTCGGGCTTCAACAATTGCCACCGCTCGATGGACGAACTGGTCGAGGCCGTCTCGCGCGGCGTGCTGGCGGCTGGAGCCTTGCCGCGCGCCTTTCCGACAATTTCGCTCGGCGAGGTCTTCCTCAATCCGACCAGCATGATGTTCCGCAACCTCATGGCAATGGACACGGAAGAGATGATCCGCGCGCAGCCGATGGATGCGGTCGTGCTGATCGGTGGCTGCGACAAGACCGTCCCTGCGCAATTGATGGGGGCTGTTTCCGCCAACCTGCCCGCGATCCAGCTTGTGACGGGTCCGATGTCGACCGGCCGCCATCGCGGCGAAAGGCTCGGCGCCTGCACGGATTGCCGGAGGTTCTGGGGCAAGTATCGCGGCGGCGAAATTTCGCGCGAGGAAATCGACACGATCGAAGGCCGGCTATCCGTCACCAGCGGCACCTGCGCGGTCATGGGCACGGCGAGCACCATGGCCTGTATCGCCGAGACGCTCGGCATGTCGCTGCCGGGCACGGCGACCATTCCGGCCGTCCACGCCGACCGGCTTGTCGCAGCGGAAGCCTCGGGCGCTGCCGCGGTCGCGCTGATAAAAAGCAGGATCGCGCCCGACCAGATCGTGACGCAGAAGTCGGTCGAGAACGCGTTCCGCGTGCTGATGGCGCTCGGCGGATCGACCAATGCGATCATCCACCTGACCGCCGTCGCAGGCCGCGCGGGCGTGCGCACTCCCATGCAGCGCCTCAACGAGATTTCCGACGAGACGCCTGTGCTGGTCGATCTCAAGCCGGTCGGCGAAGGCTACATGGAAGACCTCCACGCGGCGGGCGGCATTCCGGCCGTGCTGCGCGAACTGCGGCCGCTGCTGCATCTCGATGTGATCGACATCGAGGGCCGGACGCTCTCAGAGCGGCTGGATGAGCCCATGGACTGGGTCGACCGCCGCTACATTCGCGCGCTCGAAGATCCCATATCTCCGGTAGGTGGCCTGATCGCGCTGCATGGCAATCTCGCGCCTGACGGCGCCATCTTCAAGCGTGCGGCGGCGACGGAGGCTCTGTTCGAGACCGAAGGACGCGCAATCGTCTTCACAAGCCTCGAAGATCTCGCCAACCGGATCGACGATCCCGATCTCGATGTCACGGCTTCCGACGTTCTCGTGCTCCAGAATGCAGGCCCGCATGCCGCGACGATGCCGGAAGCCGGCTACCTGCCCATCCCGCGCAAGCTCGCGCAGCAGGGCGTAAAGGACATGCTGCGCATTTCCGACGCGCGCATGTCCGGCACCGCCTTCGGCACGATCGTGCTGCACGTCGCGCCCGAGGCCGCGCTCGGCGGGCCGCTCGCGGCCGTGCGCAACGGCGATCGCATTCGCCTGTCGGTCAGCCGCAAGACGATCGAACTCCTCGTCGATGACGCCGAGATCGCCCGGCGGCTCGCCGATCACCGACCGCCGGTGGAACCCGAGCGCGGCTATGCCGCGCTCTATCGCCGCGCGGTGACGCAGGCGCCTGAAGGCTGCGATTTCGATTTTCTCATGCCGCCGCCCATGCGGCCCGCCGTCCGATAGGAGAGAGCCCGTGAACCTCTACGCGAAACTTCTCGCCCGCCAGGCCGAAGGCAGGCCAATCCGCGTCGGACTGATCGGCGCCGGGAAATTCGGGGCCATGTATCTGCACCAGGCGCGACGCACGCCTGGCATCCATCTCGTGGGCGTCGCCGACCTCTCGCCAGCGCGGGCGATCGAGAATTTCAGGCGCGTGGGCTGGCCGGATGAAGCCTATGCAGCGAAATCGCTCGACGACGCCCTGAAGACGGGGGCGACGCATCTGACAGACGATTGGCGATCGTTGATCGATCATCCGCAAATCGATGTCATCGCGGAATGCACGGGCAATCCCGCCGCCGCCGTCGAACATTGCCTCGCCGCATTCGCCGCAGGCAAGCCGATCGTCAACGTCACGGTCGAGGCC
>CAMFKC010000526.1 GCA_945956975.1 uncultured Methylocystaceae bacterium
GCGCTGCGACGTACATGAATGGCGCGGATTGTCTCTCATCCGTCATGCTTCGCATGACACCTTCTCCCGCAAGCGGGAGAAGGAGCGCGCGCTCTAGAGGGCGGTGTAATCTTCCGTCCGCGCCATGTCCTGCATGACGGCGGCGAGTTCCGGCGGCGGCGTCGTCGCCTTGCGGGTGCGCGTGTCCAGCCAGACGATCATCGAGCGGATCTCGTAGACGCGCTCGCCCTCCGGTGTGAGAATGCGATTGACGACGAGGTAGCGCGTCCCCTTGGCGTTGACCCCGCCGCAGAGGATCTGCACCCGGAACCTGTCGCCCAGGAACAATTCGCGCGCATAGGTCGTCTGGTCGCTGACGACGACAAAGGCGACGTTCAGCTTCGCGAAGACATCCGGCGAATAGCCCAGCGAATTGAAGAAGCGCAGGCGGCAGTCGACCGCCTTTTCCATGTAGGCGACGTTCTTCATGTGCCGGTTGGCGTCGAGATCGAACCAGCCGACATCCGATTGGTGCTCGAAAATCGCGGTCATCGGGGCGATCACGAAGCCCGTTTCGACTCGTATTCGTCGCGCAATTCGCGCTTGAGAATTTTGCCGATCGCGGAGCGCGGCAGGCTTTCGACGATCTCCACCTTCGAAATGCGCTGCGTCTTGCCGAGCTTGGCGTTGGCGAATTCGCGCAATTCGTCCGCAGTCGCGCTCATGCCCGGGCGCAGCACGGCGAAGGCGAGCGGCGTCTCGCCCCATTCGACCGACTGCACGCCGACGACCGCGCATTCGAGGATCGCGGGGTGCTTGGCGAGAATTCCCTCGAGGTCGCTTGGATAGATGTTGAAGCCGCCAGAAATGATCATGTCCTTGCGGCGGTCCATCAGCTTCATGAAGCCGTCTTCGTCGAACCGGCCGACGTCGCCGGTGCGGATGAAGACGCGGCCGTCGGGCGCGATCCATTGCGCCTCGCGCGTCTTGCCCGGCTGGTTGTGGTAGCCGTTCATGATCGCGCCCGACCAGCCGACGATCTCGCCGATTTCGCCGGGTCCCACCTCGACGCCATTCTCGTCGATCAGGCGAATGTCGTGGCCTTCGCCCGGCTTGCCGACCGTGTCGACCTTGTCGGGAAATTCATGCGCGACCAGCACACAGGAGCCGCCGCCCTCGGTCATGCCGTAATATTCCACGAGGCCGCCCGGCCAGCGCTTGAGAATGTCGGTCTTCAACGCGCCGGAGAAGGGCGCGGAGGTGCAGAACTTCATGCGGAAGGTCGAGAGGTCGTAGGTGTTGAAATCCGGCTGCGACATGATGCGGTGATATTGCACGGGCACGAGCATGGCGTGCGTGGCGTGCAGCGACGACGCGAGCTCGAGGAACTTGTGTGCGTCGAATTTCTTCATCAGCGCGACCGTGCCGCCGCCGGCCAGCGTCGGGAAGAAGGAGACGAGCGTGGTGTTGGAATAGAGCGGCGTGGAGAGCAGCGTGACGGCGGTGCGGTTGTACTGAAAGGCGTTGGCGCGTTGCACGTGAGCCCAGCGCATGCGGTGCGACTGCACAATGCCTTTCGGAATGCCCGTGGTGCCCGAGGAATAGATGATGTTGAAGGGATCGGCGGGCTCGATCTGCGCCGGCGTGACGGCGGCGCCTTCGGGCGCGAGCCAATCAGCAAAAGGCTTGCCGCAATCCGACCCGTCGAGCGAGATGCGGATTGTGTTCGCATCGCCCGCGTTCTTCAGGCTGTCCGCGGTGCTGGCGTCGAGAAACAGGAGCTTGGCGCCGGAATCCTTGACCATTCCCTCGAGTTGTTCCGGCGTCGACGAAGGCGCGAGCGGCGCGGTGACGACGCCGATTGACAGCGCGCCGAGAAACAGGGTCGCATATTCGATGGAGGTGGATGCGCAGACCGAGATCGCCTCGCGCTGCTTCACGCCGTCGCGCTGCAGGGCGGCGGCCACACGGTCCATCAGCTTGATCGTCTCGGCGTAGGACTGGCGGCGCCCGTCGAGAATGAAGGCCGTATGATCCGGAAGGTTGCGCGCGGTCAGTTTTACGAGATCGGCGACCAGCCCGAATTCCTTGTCCAGAGCCTCGACATTGTCCATCTCTTCAAATCCTCCCGAAACGGCGGTTGCGCCATTGTTGGCGGCGACGTTAGATGAGCGCCGAAAAGCGGGCAAGCACGGCGCCCGCACAAGAGGAATGCAGGAAATGAGCAAGGATTCGGGGCTGGATCGGGCGAAGCCGGGGAAGATCGGATTGAATTCGGATGCGCTCGGGCGCCTCGGCGGCGTGCTGGAGCGCGAGATCGGCGAAGGCCGCTTGCCGGGCGCGGTCGCGATGATCGCGCGCGGCGGGCAGGTCGGCTATTTCAAGGCCTTCGGCAGGCGCGATCCCAACGCCGCCGACGAGATGCAGGAAGACGCGATCTTCCGCATCTTCTCCATGACCAAGCCGATCGTCTCCATGGCGATCATGCAGCTGGTCGAGCAGGGCCGCATCCTGCTCGCCGATCCCCTGTCGAAATATATTCCCGCTTTCGCGGAGACGAAGGTCGGCGTGGTGCGCGATGGCGAGCTCACGCTGGTGGTGCCCAATCGGCCGATCACGATCCAGGACCTGCTTCGTCACACGTCGGGCCTCACCTACGATTTCACCGGCGAGCATCCGGTGCAGAAGCTCTATGCCGGCGCCAATCTCGCGCGGCCCGACCAGACGAACGCGGACCAGGCGGACGCGCTGGCGAAGCTGCCGCTGCTGAACCATCCCGGCGCCTCCTGGGATTACAGCCGCTCCACCGACGTGCTCGGCCGCGTCGTGGAAGTCGTGACCGGCAAGACGCTAGGCGTCGCGCTGGAGG
>CAMFKC010000527.1 GCA_945956975.1 uncultured Methylocystaceae bacterium
CGCGGTCCAAAGCTTGCGAGCCTGAAGGCTCGCGGTCCAGAGCTTGCGAGCCTGAGGGCTCGCGGTCCAAATTTGTCTCCTGCCATTGCAAGCCTTCCCCCGCCTGCATATCTGACCTGAACATTGCGGGCGCCGGGAGGGGCGCCTATAAGTTTCGGGCCGTTTTTGGCGGCCAAGAGGGAAGGATCAGAATGCCGTGGAGCAATCAGGACGGGCCACGCAAGCCCGGCGGCCAGAACCCGTGGGGCGGCCCGCCAAGCCCGTGGGGCGCCGGACCGGGCGGGCCCGGGGGAACGCCGCCTGACCTCGAGGATCTGCTGCGGCGCGCCCAGAATCGTCTGCAGGGCGCCATGCCCGGCGGCTTCGGCGCCAAGGGCCTGATCGCCTTTTTGCTGGTCGGCGTACTGCTTTGGCTGCTGTCGGGCTTCTATATCGTTTCCACCAACCAGGTCGGCCTCAACCTCGTTTTCGGCAAATTCGTCGGCAAGACGAAGGAAGGCCTGAACTACAACCTGCCTTACCCGATCGGCTCGGTCGTCAAGCTCGGCGTGACCGACTTCAACGCCATCGACGTGGGCGCGGCGACGCGCCTCGACACGCGCACGCAGGTCGACATTCCCGAAGAGAGCCTGATGCTGACCGGCGACGAGAACATCGCCGACGTGAAGTTCCGCGTGATCTGGAAGATCGACGACCAGAAGCCGGAAGACTACGCGTTCAATATTTCCAATCCGCCCGCGACGGTGAAGGCCGTGGCCGAGAGCGCAATGCGCGAGATCGTCGGCCGCTCGCAGATTCAGAAGCTGCTCACCGCCGAGCGCAAGGTGATCGAACCGCAGTCGCAGGAACTCATGCAGCGCGTGCTCGACGGCTACAAGGCCGGCGTGAAGATCGTCCAGGTGCAATTGCTGTCGGTCGATCCGCCGGCTTCCGTCATCTCCGCCTTCCGCGACGTGACGGCGGCGCAGCAGGATCGCGACCGCCTGAAGAACGAGGCCGAAGGCTACGCCAACAAGGTGGTGCCGGAAGCGCGCGGCCAGGCGGCCCGCATCCTGCAGGAGGCGGAAGCCTACAAGGAGCAGACCGTGGCCGAGGCCAAGGGCCAGGCCTCGCGCTTCAGCCAGGTCTACGAACAATACAAGAAGGCGCCCGAGGTCACGCGCGAGCGCATGTATCTCGAGACGATGGAGCGCGTGTTCGGCGCGGTCGACAAGGTCATCATCGACAAGGGCGCGGGGCAGGGCGTCGTGCCCTACCTGCCGCTCGGCGAACTCAACAAGACCGCCCCTGCGGCGAATACGAACGGAGGCGCCAAATGAGATCCTCGTTCGGATTTGTCCTCGCGATCATCGCGCTCGCGATCATCGCGGTCCTCTCGGGCGCCATGTTCCAGGTGGCGCAGACGGAGCAGGCGCTGGTCCTGCGCTTCGGCGCGCCGGTCGCGGGCCGCGGGCTCATCACCGAGCCCGGCCTGCACTTCAAGATTCCGCTGATCGAGACGGTGGTGCGGATCGACAACCGCATCCTCGACCTCGAGAGCCCGAAGCAGGAAGTGATCGCGGCCGATAACCAGCGCATCGACGTCGACGCCTTCGTGCGCTACCGCATCGTCGACGCGCTGAAGTTCTACCAGGCCGCGGGCAGCATTCGCGCGGCCAACAACTTTCTGGCCTCGATCCTCAATTCATCGGTGCGCCGCGTGCTTGGCGAGGCGACACAGCAGCAGATCGTACGCGACGATCGCGCTGCGCTGATGAGCAAGATCAAGGATCTCGTCAACAACGAGGCGAAGAACTACGGCGTCGCCATCGTCGACGCGCGCCTGCGCCGCGCCGACCTGCCGCGCGAAATCTCGGAAAAGGTGTTCAGCCGCATGCAATCCGAGCGCAAGCGCGAGGCGAACGAATATCGCGCGCAGGGCAACGAGCAGTACCAGAAGATCACCTCGCGCGCGGATCGCGACGCCATCGTGCTGCGCGCCGAAGCGCAGCAGCAGGCCGACGGCATCCGCGGCGCCGGCGACGCCGAACGAAATCAGGTCTTCGCCGAGGTGTTCGGCAGAGATCCGGATTTCTTCAGCTTCTACCGTTCGATGCAAGCCTACGATCAAACCTTCAAGGCCGGCGATACGCGTTTCGTGACATCGCCGAATTCGGAGTTCTTCAAGTATTTCGGCAATCCATCGGGCAAGTGACGGCCGCGCCGCTTGAACGCGGCCGTCTTGGTTTTGCCGGGTTTGCGCATGATTTTCCCGCCGCAGCGGGCTGAATTCGGGAGTTGAACATGTCGAACCCTGTCAATCTGACGCGCCGTCTCCGGCAGCCGGCGGCGGCCGCGGGGCTGGCGCTCGCTCTGGCGCTCGGCGGCGCGGCCACATTCGCGCCGCCTGTTACGCAGGCCTTCGCGCGAGGCGCGCCGGATTCCTTCGCCGACCTCGCAGCGCAGGTTTCGGGCGCAGTCGTGAACATTTCCGCGACGCAAACGATCGAGCCCTCCAAGCGCGGCGAGCGTGGCGGGCAGGGTCCGCAATTCCAGCCCGGCACGCCGTTCGACGACCTGTTCGAGGAATTCTTCAAGCGCCGGGGGCAACAGGGCGGCGAGCCGCCGCGCTCGCGCAAGTCGAACTCGCTCGGCTCGGGCTTCGTGATCGACGCCTCCGGCATCGTGATCACGAACAACCATGTGATCGCGGACGCCAACGAGGTGTTCGTCGTCTTCACCGACGGCAGCAAGCTCAAGGCGGAAGTGCTCGGCAAGGACGCCAAGGTCGACGTCGCGGTGCTGCGCGTGAAGCCAGAAAAGCCCCTGACGGCGGTGAAGTTCGCCGATAGCGACAAGGCGCGCGT
>CAMFKC010000528.1 GCA_945956975.1 uncultured Methylocystaceae bacterium
GTCCCATTGCACGCGACGGCGCCGGCGTGATCGAAGTTCAGCTACGCCTGCAAAAGGCCTTGCTGGCGCTGGCGCAGAGCGGCGATCGCGCGATGGCGACGGCGGCCCTGGACGAAGCGCGCCGCGCGCTCGCGCATGGCGAGGCAGCGCTCGTGCTCGAAAGCGACAAGCAGCGGCTGCGCGATCTTCACGCGGCGTTTGACGCGGCGTGAGCTCGCCTCATTCCGCCGCCGCCTTCGCGAACGCCGCCGGATCGTAGTTCAGCACCGGCGTGAGCCAGCGCTCGACAGCGGCAATGTCCATGCCCTTGCGCGCGGCGTAGTCTTCCACCTGGTCGCGCTCGACCTTGGCCACGCCGAAATAATGGGCCTGCGGGTGCGAGAAATAGAGGCCGCACACGGAAGAGCCCGGCCACATGGCAAAACTCTCCGTCAGCTTCACGCCGGTGCGGCGCTCGGCCTGCAGCAGGTCGAAGAGCGTCGCCTTTTCCGTGTGGTCGGGCTGCGCGGGATAGCCCGGCGCAGGCCTGATGCCGCGATAGGTCTCGCCGAGCAGGTCGTCGGGCGTGAAATTCTCGTCAGGCGCGTAGGCCCAGAATTCCTTGCGCACGCGCTCGTGCATCCGCTCGGCGAAGGCTTCTGCAAAACGGTCCGCAAGAGCCTTCACCATGATCGACCGATAATCGTCGTTGGCGCGCGCGTAACGCTCGGCGATCTTCTCTTCCTCGATGCCCGCCGTGACGACGAAGCCGCCGACGTAATCCGCCTTGCCGCTCGCCTGCGGCGCGACGAAATCGGAGAGCGCGAGATGCGGACGCCCGTCGCGGCGCGAGAGCTGCTGGCGCAACGTGTGCAGCGTCGCGATCTTCTCCGAACGCGACTCGCCGGACCACAGAGCAATGTCGTCGCCGATGGAATTTGCCGGCCAGAAACCGATCACCGCGCGCGGGTTGAACCAGCGCTCCTCGACGATCTTCTTCACCATGTCCTGCGCGTCGGCATAGAGGCCGCGCGCCGCCTCGCCCTGCTTTTCGTCGTCGAGGATGGCGGGGAAGCGGCCCTTCAGCTCCCAGGTCTGGAAGAAGGGCGTCCAGTCGATGTAGCGGGCGAGTTCCGCGAGATCGTAGGACGAGAACACGCGCGTGCCGGTGAAGGCCGGCTTGGGCGGAACATAATCCACCCAGTCCGTCTTCATCGCATTGGCGCGGGCCTTGGCCAGCGGCGTACGCAGCTTTTCGGCCTCGGATCGGCGGTGCGCCTCCGCCGTGCGCGCATATTCCGCGCGCACCTGCTCGATGTAGGGCGCGCGCGTGTCGTTCGAGATCAGCGCCTGCGCGACGCCGACCGCGCGGCTCGCGTCGGTCACATAGACGGCCTGGCCCCTCTCGTAGTTCGGATGGATCTTCACCGCCGTATGCACGCGGCTCGTCGTCGCGCCGCCGATCAGCAGCGGCACATCGAAGCCCTCGCGCTCCAGTTCGCTGGCGACGAAGCACATTTCGTCGAGCGAGGGCGTGATCAGGCCGGAGAGGCCGATGATGTCGACTTTCTCCGCCCTGGCCGTGTCGATGATCTTCTGCGCCGGCACCATCACGCCGAGGTCGATGATCTCGTAATTGTTGCAGGCGAGCACGACGCCGACGATGTTCTTGCCGATGTCATGGACATCGCCCTTCACCGTTGCCATCAGGATCTTGCCGGCCGAGGAGCGCGCGTCCTTCTCGTTCTCCATGAAGGGCATGAGCCAGGCGACCGCCTGCTTCATCACGCGCGCGGACTTCACCACCTGCGGCAGGAACATCTTGCCCGCGCCGAAGAGGTCGCCGACCACGTTCATGCCGGCCATTAGCGGCCCCTCGATCACGTCGAGCGGACGCCGCGCGGCGAGCCGCGCCTCTTCCACGTCGGCCTCGATGTAGTCGGTGATGCCGTTGACCAGCGCATGTTCGAGCCGCTTCTCGACGCTCTCCTGCCGCCAGCTTTCATCCTTGACCTGCGTCTGGCCCTTTTGGTTGCGGTATTTCTCCGCCACCTCCAGCAGCCGCTCCGTGCCGTCCTTGCGGCGGTTGAGCACGACATCCTCGCAGGCCTCGCGCAGCTCGGGATCGATCTTCTCGTAGACCGCGAGCTGGCCGGCGTTGACGATGCCCATGTCCATGCCCGCTGCAATCGCGTGATACAGGAACACGGAATGCATGGCCTCGCGCACCGGCTCGTTGCCGCGGAACGAGAAGGACAGGTTCGACACGCCGCCGGAGATGTGGACGAGCGGCATGGTGGCGCGGATCTCGCGCGTCGCCTCGATGAAGTCGACGCCGTAATTGTCGTGCTCCTCGATGCCCGTCGCGACCGCGAAAATATTGGGATCGAAGATGATGTCCTGCGGCGGCAGGCCGACTTCCTCCGTCAGGATCTTGTAGGCGCGCGTGCAGATCTCGACCTTGCGCGCCTTGGTATCGGCCTGGCCGACTTCGTCGAAGGCCATGACGACGACGGCCGCGCCGTGACGCTTGACGATCTCCGCCTGCGCCTTAAAGGCCTCGACGCCCTCCTTCATCGAGACGGAATTGACGACCGCCTTGCCCTGCAAGCACTTCAGGCCAGCCTCGATCACGTCGAACTTCGAGCTGTCGACCATCACCGGCACGCGCGCGATGTCGGGCTCGGCGGCGACGAGGTTGAGGAACTCGACCATCGCCTTCTTCGAATCGAGCAGGCCCTCGTCCATGTTGACGTCGATGATCTGCGCGCCGTTGATCACCTGGTCGCGCGCCACATCCAGCGCCGCTGCATAGTCGCCCGCCGTGATCAGCTTGCGGAACTTGGCCGAGCCGGTGACGTTCG
>CAMFKC010000529.1 GCA_945956975.1 uncultured Methylocystaceae bacterium
TCGTGAAGGCCACCCGCACCAATCTGGCGCTCTGCCGCAAGTGAGTCCCCTGACGATGAAACGCCTCGCCCTCGCCTGCCTGCTCGCCCTCGCCGCCTCCGCCGCGCAGGCGCAAGTGAAATCCGGAACCTATGTCGCCGAAGGCGGCGGCAGGCTGACCGTCAAGGACGGCAAGTTCTCGATCCTCACGCGCGGCGGGGACGGTTCCTCCTGCGATGTGCGCGGCGCACTCAAGGGCCTCGACGGACTCGCGACGCGCTACGGCGACTGCGCCGTGCGCTTCACCGTCACGAAGGACGGAGTCGAAGTGGAAGCGAAGACCCCGGACGATTGCCGCGCCTATTGCGGCCCGCGCGCGCTGTTCGAGGGAAGCTACCGAACCACCCGCAAGGGCGGACGCTGAGGGAGAGGCCGATGAAACGCACCGCTGCCGCAATGCTGCTGGCGCTCGCCGCCGGCGGCGCGCAGGCCCAGGTCAGGCCGGGCGTCTATTTCATGCAAGACGGCGGCGGCGCGCTGCGCGTCGTGAAGAACACGTTCGCGATCGAGAGCGGCGGCGCACCGGGAATCTGCACGATCAAGGGCAAGCTCACGGGCATGAAGGGCCTTGCCACCGAGGAGGACGAATGTCGCGTGACGTTTCGGCCCACCACGGACGGGTACGAAGTCATCGCCGACACCAAGGAGGAATGCCGCTCCTATTGTGGCGCGCATGCCGATTTTGTCGGGGTGTACGCAAGTCGTGCGCCGGGCTGCGACGATGCAAGCCGCAAGGCGGCCCGCGCTAAATTCAGGTCCGCCTATCAGGCGAAGGATTATGCGAGGGCTGAGAAGATCATCGGCGGACAAATGTCGGCGTGCGCCAAGACACTGCAACCCATCGAGGCGGCTGGCGTCCGCAACGATCTCGCGATCACGCTGCACCATCTTGGGCGCAAGGAGGAGTGTCTGAAGGTCTTGGCGCCGCTTGTGGAAGAAGCGGGGCAGAAAGACGAGGAGATCGAGGGCCGCTATACGGCGGCGCAATGGGCCACCTACAAAGATTTTGTGAAGGCGACCCGCGCCAACCTTGCGCTCTGCAGGAACTGATCGTGAAAGCGGCGCTCCCGCCGGAGCGGAAGCGCCGCGAATTCATTACCAACGGCCGCGGTGACGCCAGCCACCCCGATGGCCCCAGCCGTGATGGCGACCGCGCCAGCCATGGTGACGCCAGCCGCCGCCGTAGAAGCGCGGGCCCCACACGTTCGGCCGGCGCCAGCAGCGGCCCCAGCGGTTGCAGACGATGCGCGCCTTTTCGACATTGCTGTTCTGCGTCGTGCTTGCGACGCCGGGATCGAGCATGGGCGCGGCGGCGGCCGGCGCCGTCGACATGGCAAGCCCGCCGAAGCTCAACGCGGCTGCGACAGCTAGACCGAGAGACGTTCTGGACATTTCCATCCTCCATATCCATCGCGCACGCAGTGGCGCGACGCTGATCGGAGAACGCGAGGCTGCCTGTTTGTGTTCCCTCTAGCGCGGCGACAGGATGGCGCGCGCTGCGAGCCAGAGCGCGACAGAAGCCGCGAGCGCCGCTATGGCGACCATCGTCGCCTCGTAGCCGAAATGCACCACGAGCCAGGTTTCGGGCAGTGGCGTGGCGTAGATGCCGAGATTGAAGAAGGCGTTGAGCCAGGCCTGCGGGCCGGAGCGCCGGGCGGCTTCGACGCCGTCCGTCACCCAGACCGCGAGCACGGGATAGATCATGGAATGGCCGAAGCCGAAGAGCACGCCGCCGATCGACACCATCCAGGCGCGCGAACCTGCGCCGGAGACCGCGACATAGCCGATGGCCTCGAGCATCAGGCCCGCCGCCACCAGCAGCCGGCGATCGACGGCCTCGACACGCCGCAGGCCGAGAAAACGCGTCGCGAACATGGTGAGCGTCGAGGCCGTGAAGAAGGCGGCGATCGGGATATGTCGCGCCTCGAGCGCCGGGGCGAGATAGGCGACGGCGAAGCCGAACAGCGCGCCGGCGGTCGCGACGGAGATCAGCGGCAGGATGAGCGCATTGCGCCAACTCGCGACGAGGTCGAGGCCGCCGGTGCGCGGCGGCGAGGGAATGGGCCGCACGCCGAATGTGAGCAGCACGCCGGCAATGCCGGGAATGACGGCGATGGCGATCATCGCCTGCTCGCCGAGATTGGCGAGCGTCCATTCGGCGACTGGCGGACCAAGCGCCTGCGAGAGCGGCATCATCGCCGAGAACACGCCGAGCAGGAACAGCAGGCGATGCGTGGTGAGCCGGCTCTGTCCGTAGGTGATCGCCGCCGACAGGAACAGGCCCTGCCCCGCGCCTTGCACGAAGCGCGAGATGAGGGCGCCGGAGAAGCTGGCGCGCGTGAAATAGAACGAGGCGAAGCCGACGATGGTGAGGATCATCGCCAGCCGCAGCGTCGGCAGCACGCCGATGCGCGCGGAAAATTCGCTCGAGATGAGCGCGAAGAAGATGATCGGGATCGCAGCGGAAGACAGAAGCACGCCGATGGCGTGGAGGTCGTGGCCGTTACGCGCGAAGACGATGGAGAACAGCGTGGAATGCGCGTTCATGAACGAGACGAGAAAGACGCCGAGGCCGACGCGGATGAATTCGCCGCGGGCCTGTTCGTCGATGTAGTCGGCGGGCTTGCTCTCGGGCGTCATGCGGCGCGCCGGTAGAGCGCGCGCCAATGCGCGGGTTCGCCGGGCGGCGCCAGTTCCTCGAGGCTTTCGAGCGCCAGGCCGTGCTGAGTCAGCGCTTCCATGTCGGCGCGCGACAGCGGCCAGGGCGGTCCCTCGGGCGCGTCCGGATTGGGCCGCGAACGC
>CAMFKC010000530.1 GCA_945956975.1 uncultured Methylocystaceae bacterium
GGTCGAAGCCGATCAGCTTCATCGCGATCTGGCCCTGGTCGTGATACATCGTCAGGACCGCATCGAAATCGCCGTTCTTCGCCCGCAGGAACACGGTGTCGGAAGGAAACGGTCCTTCGACGGTGAAGCCCTTCGCCTTGGCCGCCTGCACGGCGGGCTCGATCGTGTCGATCTCGTCGCGACCGAAATTGCCGCCGTCGCCGGCATGCGGGTTGATGCCCGCGACAGCGATGCGCGGGGGCTGGAACCCGGCCGCGCGCAGATTCGCGTCCGCCAGCGTCAGCGCCCGCAGGATGCGCTCCTGCGTGATGTTCTGCGCCACTTCGGACAACGGGATGTGAGAGGTGACGCGGGCATTCCAGAGCCGGTCGAGGATGTTGAATTCGCTTGCGGGGCCATCGAAGCCGATCGCATCGCGCACGAAGCGGATTTCATCGTCGTAGCCGGGATAGGCGAAGCGCATCGCTGCCTTGTTGAAGGGGGTGAAGAAGACGGCGTCCGCCTCCCCCGAAGCCGCGAATTGCAGCGCGCGGCGGAAGTTCTCGGTCGCAGCCTTGCCTCCGGCGAGGGTCGCCTTGCCGCGCTGCAGATCGGCCGGATCGTGATTGGCGAGATCGACGAAGACCGCCCGCCCCGATGCTTTCGGTAGCGCCTCGCCGGGATTGACCACCACAACCTCCGGATCGACACCGGAATCGGCAACGCCCAGATCGAGCAGACGCTTGTCTCCGAAGACGACATAGCGGGCGGCGCCGCGCAGATCGGACTCGCCGAGGATGCGTGCCGTCAGTTCGGGGCTGATGCCCGACGGATCTCCCATCGCCACCGCGATCGTCGGCCTTGCGGCTTGGTTCAACTCGCTCATCGGCTGCGCTTCCGTTGTCGGTGCTCACCGACAACCGGCTAGCATGCGCCTGCCCGCCTCACAAGTATGCTGTATGCAGCATATCGTCATTACGCTACAGAGGCTGAGCCGCAGGACCAGCGAGGTACGTTAATGAACTTCCACGCCCATTACGCCGGCGTTTCCGCGCCGGTGGAGACGTGCCTGATCGGTAGCGGCAGCTTCGGGCGCAGCTATCTCGCGCAATCGCGGCGCACGCCGCTGGTGAATGCACGCATCGCGGTGGACGTGACGGCAGAGGCCGCGTCGGCCGCTTTCGCCGCTGCCGGCTTCAGCCCGGCGCAGATCGCGACCTGCGGGACCGCCACGGAAGCCGAGGCCGCGTGGCGGGCCGGGCAATGCGTGGCCGCTTCGTCGCTTCAGACAGTGATCGGCCTCCCCTTTTCTCTTCTGGTCGAGGCGACCGGCAGTCCGGAGGCGGCCACGCGCCATGCGCTCGAAGCCATCGAAGCAGGCCGTCACGTGGCGCTCGTCTCGAAGGAGGCCGACAGCGTGGTGGGGCCCGGCCTCGCGGCGTTGGCGCGCGAACGCGGCCTTGTGGTGACACCTGTCGATGGAGACCAGCCCAGCCTGTTGATCGGCCTGGCGAGCTGGGCCGAGGTACTGGGGCTCGAGATCGTCGCTGCAGGCAAGTCCAGCGAATATGATTTCGTGTTCGATTTGGCTTCCGGAGCCGTGACATGCAATGGCGTGACCTGCGCCCTCCCCGAGCTGGCGCAGTTCTGGCGCCCGCGCGACGGCGCCCTCCTCGAAACCGCGGCCGAACGGGCGCGCATCCTGGCAAGCGCCTTTCCGCTGCGAGCCGTGCCCGATCTTTGCGAAATGTCCCTCGTTGCCAATGCGCTGGACCTCTCGCCCGATGTCGCGGGCTTCCATGCGCCGCCTGCGCGCATCCTGGAGCTGGCCGATCTCTTCTGCGAGGCCGGCGATGGCGGCTTGCTCGCCGGCCCGCGCCGTATCGACGTCTTCCATCACCTCAGGCTGGCCGAGGAGGCGAGCTTCGCCGGCGGCGTCTTCATCGTCGTGCGCTGCGACAATGACGAGACCTGGGACATGCTGAGGGGCAAGGGCCATGTCGTCAGCCGCAACGGGCGGCACGCCGCGCTCTACCTCCCGCGCCATTTGCTCGGCGTCGAGGTCGCGACCTCGATCCTGGACGCGGCGGCGCTCGGCCGCTCCGGCTATGGCGACGATTACCGGCCGCGCCAGGACCTCGTGGCGGTCGCCAGGCGGGACCTGCCGGCCGGCACCGTTCTGGCGATGGGGGGGCACCATCACAGCATCGCCGACGTCGATGCCGAAATCCGTCCGGCCGCTCCCCTCGCCCACGAGCAGGCGGTCCCGTTCTACCTCGCCGCCGATCGAAAGCTGCGGCGCGATGTCCTTGCCGGGCAGGCGATCCGGCTGGCCGATATCGAGATCGCGCCGGCTTCGGCGCTGCTGGAGATGCGGCGGCGCCAGGATGCGATGGCCTCACGGTTTGACAGGCCGGGACGGACCTGACGTAAGAGGCGCGAAGGCTGAAGCGAGGCACCATGACCGAGTTGCTCGGCGACATTCCCAGGATCACGCCGCGCCGTACCCTGCATGAGGAGGTGCTGGAGCGCCTGCGCGACATGATCATCGAAGGGCGGCTCGAACCCGGCCAACGCATCAACGAGGGCGCCGTCGGGGCGCAGCTCGGCGTCTCGCGCACCCCTCTGCGCGAGGCGATCAAGTCGCTGGCGAGCGAGGGCCTCGTCGAGATTCTGCCGGCGAAGGGCGCGATTGTCCGCAAGCTCACCGCGAGCGATCTGCGCCAGATCCTCCAGGTGCTGACCTCGCTCGAGCAGCTCGGCGGGCGGCTCGCCTGCCAGGACGCCTCCGACGAGACCATCCGGGCCATCGATGCGCTCCATGGCCGGATGATGGAGCTGTACGCGAT
>CAMFKC010000531.1 GCA_945956975.1 uncultured Methylocystaceae bacterium
GACTTGACCGACCTGCCGCCGCTCCAGCCCCCGCCACCGCCCCGCCCGCGCGGGATCGGCGGGCGCATCCGCGCCTATTTCCTGACCGGCCTCGTCATCGCGGGTCCGCTGGCGGTCACGGCCTGGCTCGTCTTCTGGTTCGTCGACACGGTGGACCACTGGATCCGGCCGCTGTTGCCTGTGACGCTGTGGCCCGACATCTATCTCGTGAAGGATATTCCCGGCGTCGGCGTCGTCATCGCCTTCGTCGGCCTCACGCTGCTTGGCTTTCTGGCCGCGAACCTGCTCGGGCGCACGCTGATCAGCCTCAGCGAGACGATCCTCGACCGGATGCCTGTCGTGCGCGGCATCTACAAGAGCGTGAAACAATTGTTCGAGACGGTGTTCTCGCAGCAGGGCACGGGCTTCCGCAAGGTCGGACTCGTGCAATATCCGGCCAAGGGCCAGTGGACGCTCGTCTTCATCTCGACGCCGCCCGGCGAGAGCGTGAAGAAGGCCATCGGCGCGGGCGAGACGCCCTACATTTCCGTCTTCCTGCCCTGCACGCCCAACCCGACGACCGGCTTCTACTTCTACCTGCCGGCGAGCGACGTGATCGAGATCGACATGACGCCCGACGATGCGGCGAAACTGATCATGTCCGCCGGCCTGATCCAGCCCGACGTGAAGGCGCTGGCGAAGAACGGGAAGCCGCTGGCGCCGGCGGCGGCGCCTGTCGAGACAGTCGACGCACGGTAATCATCAGCCGTCATCGCGAGTCGAAGGCGAAGCAATCCAGAGTCGCGACCCGGCTTTGGATTGCCGCGTCGCTTCGCTCCTCGCAATGACGGGCTCACGACTTCGGCTTGAGCTTCTCGAACGATGCGATGATGTCGCGGATGCGCGCGATCAACTCGGGATTGCGCTTCTCCCAGATCACGACCTGCGCCTCGTCGGCGCTGAGCCGCGCATCGGCTGACGTCTCCGACAGTGGCGCGCCGAAGGGCGGAACATCCGCGGGCCAGGGCCGATCGAGCAGACGCGACACGATCATGTCGCCGACGCTGGGCCGGAAGTGCAGGACCTCGAAGAAATACGGCGAGCGCTCGAGCGGGCCGCCGCGCTTGAAGACATCGAGCGAGACCGGTCCAACCTCGCTGAAATCGAAGGCGCGCACCGTCGCGCCCTGCCCTCTCGCAGCCTCTTCGACGGTCGCGGCCAGCGCCTTCTTCCAGTCGCGAAAGCGCTGCTGGTATCCGAGAAGATCGAACATGGCGCGGCGCGCGACATGAACGGGCGGGAGCACGATGTCGACCGCGATGCCTTTTTCACGCGCGGCGCTCAGCGCGTCGGCGATGCGCTTCAGGCGCGTCTCCAACTGCCCGGCGTAGCTGTCGCGCGGCAGGAACATGTAGGACGGGAACCATGCCCGCATGCTCGGCAGTTCCCAGAAATCCTCGCCGCCGATGAGGTTTTTCCGGTCCTGCAAAGCGTAATGATAGAAGCCGTCGGTGTCGATGTAGAAGGCCTGGCCGCCCGTCATGCCGCCGAGCGTCTTGCGCAGGGCCTCCCATGACAGCGTATGCATCAGGCGGCCCCGCCAGGGCGAGGCGCCGCCGAAGACGCTTTCGGTGAGGTCGGCGGGCGCGGCCTCCTCGCGGAAGAATTCCTCGAAGTCGATCGCCCAGATGACGCGCGCGACCGTGGGCCCGCGCGCGGCGATCGCCGTCAGGATGGTCGCGGCTTCGTTCGAATGCGAGCCGTTGAGCCCGGCGTTGTAGGCATTGAGGCCGCTCATGGTCGGTGTATGCGGATCGAAGCCGAAGACCGCGCGCGACGAGCCGAGAAAGACGACATCGAGCGGCTTCGTGCGGCGGAAATATTCGAGGCCCTTGAGAACGCGGTCGCCGTTACTGGTCAGCCGCAGTTCGAGGGGCCCGAGATCGTGCGGCACGAGGCGTGTGCCGAAGATGGCGAAGACGTCGCCCGCCGCCGCGATCGCGGCGATGGCTGCGAAGAGCGCGAGCGTGACGCCGAAGGCGGTGGCGAGCCAGCGGCGCATGGTCAAAACCGGAAGTAGAGGAATTCGGACGTCTGCCAGGAGAAAAGCTCCACGGCGACGATTCCGATTGCCAGAAAAACGGCCCACGCCGGCGAAGGCCAGGCCAGAAGGCGCGCGGCGAAACGCGGCGCGGGCGCCGGCGCGCCGAGCGTCGGGTGATATTCGCGCAGGATCTGGCGCGCGTTGGGCAGCACGACGCAGGCGATGAGCAGCGCGAACGCGGCTGCGAAACCACCGGCGCTGAAGCCGATCTGGTCGAGCCGCAGGCCCTTGAGGCCGATCATGCCGGCCATCATCCGGAACGCTTCCGTCGCGCTGTCGGCGCGGAACGGCGCCCAGGCGATGAGAACGGCGGCGAGCGTCAGCGCACGAGCGAGCAGCGGCGGCATGCGCCAGGGCGCGCGCTTCTCCCAGAGATGCGCGATCAGCAGGTAGGCGCCGTGCATGCCGCCCCAGATCACGAATGTGTAATTGGCGCCGTGCCACAGGCCGCCGAGAAGCATGGTCAGCATGAGATTGACCGAGCGCTGCGTCTCGCCGCCCCTGTTGCCGCCGAGCGGGATATAGACGTAATCGCGCAGGAAGCGCGACAGCGTCATGTGCCAGCGCCGCCAGAACTCGACGATGGAAAGCGAGGCGTAGGGCGAGTCGAAATTGGCGGGCAGACGCACGCCGAACAGGCGCGCGAGCCCGATCGCCATGTCGCTGTAGCCCGAGAAATCGAAATGGAGCTGGACGCCGTAGCAGCTGTCTCTTATACACATCTCCGAGCCCACGAGACGCTCAT
>CAMFKC010000532.1 GCA_945956975.1 uncultured Methylocystaceae bacterium
GAACGAGCCGACCCGGATCTACGTGAAGAGCCTGCTGCCGCTGATCCGCGCGGGTCGCATCCACGCCCTCGCCCACATCACCGGCGGCGGCCTGCTCGAGACGTCCCGCGGGTGCTGCCCAAGGACCTCCACGCGCGGATCGACGCCGGGCGACCCTTTTACCGTCACTGCGCCGATGCCGGCGCGCGGGCCCGGATCGATGGTGACCGCGACATCCATGATGCGCAGCCGGTGGTCGACGACCGGCTTCATGTCGACCACTTTCGCCAGCGGATAGGATTGCGCGCGCAACTGGTCGATCCAGACCGTCTGCGTCGAACGCACCGTTGCGGCGCGCGCTGGGCCGGTCGGATCGGCGCCCATGCGTTCGCGGTCGATCAGCGCGGGGTCGATGAGCCCTTTCGTCCGCGCGTCGTAGATCACCACGTTGCGCAATTGGTAGAGCGGGCCAGGGGCGACCGTGTAGCGTATCGGAACGAGCGCGGTTCCGCGCGAGGCCTCTGCGGCCCTGCCGGCGGCGTCGGCGCCTGCGCCCTCCGGCGTGACCGGAACGCCGGCGATCGTGACCGTCACGGAGGCGTCAAAATAGCCGCTGGCCCAAAGCGCGTCGGCGAGATCGCCGAAATCGGAGATCACGCGGCGCGACAGGGCGATGCCGGAAGAGGGCGGCTCGAGCCGCAGCCGCCAGACCTTCGACGCGTCCTTCAGCGCCTCGGCGAGGCGGGAATCGTCGCCGACGCCCTCGAAGGCGACGTCATAGGCGAGCCCGTCCTGCGTCGGCTTCGCCTGCTCGGGCGAACCGAACAAGCCGAAGAAGTCGAACGCGCGCCCCTCTCCGCCGGATGAAGCCCAGCAGAGCAGAGCGAGGCCTGCGGCCATGATCGGTCTGCTGGTCGAACCCAAACTCTCGAACTCTCGATTCCGCCGATGCACACGGACCTGCGTCCCATGGTTACTAAACCGCAGTTTAGTGAATTGTCCTTTATCAACAACCGGCCCCCGCCGCATCAGGGGCGTTCCCAGCGCCCCGTTGACGCTACGCATGAACCGTAGCGCCCGCTGCCGCGTATTCATCATGCAAACCGGGGGAGAAGCCGATGTTGAAATGGATCGCCACCTACGCTGCCGTCCTCGTGGGCATGGGCGCCGTCGACGCCGTCTGGCTCACATTGGCCGGCGAACGATTATACCGCGCCAATATCGGCGAATTGCTGGCGCCCGACTTCCGCGTCGCGCCGGCCATCGTTTTCTACCTCATCTACGTGTTCGGGCTAGTTTTTCTGGCGGTCCGTCCCGATGATGAAACCCACGGGGTCGGCCGCGCCGTCGCCTATGGCGCCGTCTACGGTCTGTGCGCCTATGCGACTTACGATCTGACCAACCAGGCGACGATGAAGGTTTGGCCGACCACAGTCACGATCGTCGACCTCGCCTGGGGCACCGCGCTTTCGGCCTATGCCGCAGCCCTCGGCGCCTGGGTCGCCAGCAAGTTCGCTTAGCCGCGTGGCGGGCGGGGCCAGAATTCGCTGACCCGCGCCGCATAGGCTGCGAAGGCCTGGGGCCGCGAGCGCTTCATATGCGCTTCCAACGGCGGCACGCCGGAAACCTTGGCGAGCAGGATATACATCAGGACAGGCGCGCCGAAGGCCAGGAAGCTCGCCGGCCGGTCGAGCGACAGCGCGATCGCGGGATAGGCGAGCCAGCCCATCCACTCGAAGAAGTAGTTCGGATGCCGCGACCATGACCACAAGCCGGTGTCGCACACCTTCCCGCGATTGGCGGCATTTGCGCGGAACGCATGCATCTGACGGTCAGCGATCGACTCGCCGGCGAGGGCTGCAACGAAAATCGCAATGCCGAGAACGTCTTGCATGCCGAGAGCGCCGCGCGGCGAACTGGCGGCGAGATAGGCCGCCAGCGCGAGCGGCAGGGCGGCGGCCGCCTGGATCTGCAGGAAGATGAAAAGCTGCCGGCCAGCGTTGGCGCCCCATTCGGCCTTGAGCGCGGCGTAACGCGGATCGTCCGGCCCATGCGCCGCACGCCGCCCGACGTAATAAGCGAGCCGCGCGCCCCAGAGCGCCGCCATGCCGGCAACGAGATAAGGCCTCGGCGCTTCCCCGCCCGAACCGAGCGCAGCCCAGGCGCAGGCGGCTCCGGTGGCGGCCGACCAGACAGCGTCGATATAGCCGGAACGGCCGGTGGATTGCGCGATCGCCCACCCGCCGGCCATGGCGAGCGAGAGGAAGACGGCGACCGAGAGCGCGAGCGCCGTCATCGCTGCCTCAGATCCCGATCAGCGGCTGGAAGATGCGGCCGATCCAGCTGTCCAGCCGCAGGCGTCCCTCGACGGCTGCGAGGCAGATGCATTCGCTGTCCAGGTCGACGACCGGCTGATGGTCGACATCCTCGTCCGCCTCGACGCAATCGCCGGCGCGATAGCGGCCGAACGCGTCCGAGAAGGAGCCGGTGATCACCTGCGTGTATTCGGTGCCGGTATGCGTATGCTGCGGCACCTTCTGGCCGGCGCCGACTTTCAGCATGATGACATTGGCGTCCGGCGCCTCCGGCAGCGTGACGCGCCGCCAGCGCAGGCCCGGATGAACGAACCGCCATGGCCCGATGGGATAGTGCCGCAGCGGCGCAGGCAATTCGGGATGATGCACGACGGGCTCGGCCGTTCCGCAAAGGGACTGCGGCGCCGAGATCCGCTGGAACACGCGGTCCAATCCGTCGGCAGGCAGCTGGGCCGGCGCGCATTCCTCGATGAGCGCGCCGCCGACGGCCTCGAAGGCGCGCACGTTGGCGCGACACTGGGGGCAGCCCGACA
>CAMFKC010000533.1 GCA_945956975.1 uncultured Methylocystaceae bacterium
GCGGCATGTCCCGTACACTTCGCTCGACGAGCGGATTTCGGGCAGGCACGCGCGGGGAATATCGAACAGCGCGAGAATGTCGGCGTCCCAGTCGAGCGTCGACAGGTTCATCAATTGCGTGCGCGACGCGTTGGTGACGTCGGTGATATGCAGTCCGCCATCCGGCCCGCCCGTGAGGTTCCAGGCAAGCCACGCGTCGACGTTTCCAAACAGCAGGTCGCCGCGCGCGGCCTGTTCACGCGCGCCGGGAACAGTGTCGAGCAGCCAGCGCAGCTTCAGGCCGGAAAAATAGGTGGCCAGCGGCAGACCGGTCTTGTCGCGCAGCCTGTCCTTGCCGCCCTCGCGCTCGAACGCCGTGACCAGAGCATCGGTGCGCGTATCCATCCACACCAGCGCATTGTGCACGGGCGCGCCGGTGCGCCTGTCCCAAAGCACGCTTGTTTCGCGCTGATTGGTGATGCCGACCGCAACGAGATCGCGCGCCGTCAGTCCGCCCTTGGCGAGCGCGCCGGCGATGGTCTCCTGCGTGTTGCGCCAGATCTCCGCGGGGTCGTGCTCGACCCAGCCGGGCCGGGGATAGATCTGCGCATGTTCCTTCTGATCCACCGCGACGATGTCGCCGTGGCGGTCGAACACGATGAAGCGCGAACTCGTCGTGCCCTGGTCGATGGAGCCGACATATCTGGTCATGCATTCCTCGCAGCATGCTCGCTTCGTGCGGCGAGATAGGCTTCGATCTGCGGAACGGCTTCCGCCGCGCCATGCAGGCCGAGCTTCGTGCGCCGCCACAATATGTCTTCTGCGGTCTGCGCCCATTCGCGTGTCGCGAGATAGTCGATCTCCGCGGATGTCAGCCCGGCGCCGAAGTCGCGGCCCAGATCGTCGAGCGCGCGCGCCTCGCCCAGGAGATCGAGCGCGCGCGTGCCGTAGGAGCGCGCCAGCCGCCGCGCGAGATGATCGGGCAGGAAGGGCTTGCGGGCCTGCAGGTCGCGCGTGAAACGCTCGAGGTCGCCGCCCTCGAACTCGCCGCCGGGCAGGGGCGCATTCGCCGTCCAGGGCGCCCCGCGCGCGCCGAGCCTTTCGCCGATCTTCTCGAGCATGGCTTCGGCGAGCCGCCGGTAGGTCGTGATCTTGCCGCCGAAGATGCTGAGCAGCGGCGCGCCGTTGTTCATCTCGTCGTGGATGACATAGTCGCGCGTCGCTTCCTGCGCGGCGCTCGCATGATCGTCGTAGAGCGGGCGTACGCCCGAAAACGCCCAGACAACGTCGGCCGGCGTGATCTCGTGGCGGAAATAATCGTTGGCGGCCGCACAGAGGTAGGCGGTCTCGTCGGCCGAGATCTCGACCTTGCCCGGATCGCCTGCATAGTCGCGGTCGGTCGTCCCGATCAGCGTGAACTCGTCCTCGTAGGGAATGGCGAAGACGATTCGCCCGTCGGCGTTCTGGAAGATGTAGCAGCGGTCGTGCTCATAGAGCCTCGGCACGACGATGTGGCTGCCCTGCACGAGGCGCACGTGATGCGGCGCCGCGTGGGCGAGCGGACCCTGAAGCACCTTGTCGACCCAGGGCCCGGCAGCGTTGACCAGCAGCCGCGCCTCGACCTCGCTCTCGGCGCCGGTGCGCACGTCGCGCAGACGCACGCGCCAGACGCCGTTCGCGCTCGTCGCCGCGACCACCTGGCAGCGCGTGCGCACGGTCGCGCCGCGATCGGCGGCGTCGCGGGCGTTCAGAACCACGAGCCGCGCATCGTCGACCCAGCAATCCGAATATTCGAAACCCTTGGCGAAAAGCGGCTTCAGCGGCTGCCCGGCGACGCCCGAGGCGAGATCCACGGTCTGCGTCGCCGGCAGCTTCTCGCGCCCGCCCAGATGATCGTAGATGAACAGGCCGGTGCGCAGCATCCAGGCCGGGCGCAGGCCCTCGGCGTAGGGCAGCACGAAGCGCAAGGGATGCACGATATGCGGCGCGTTGCGCCAGACGATCTCGCGCTCGCTGAGCGCCTCGCGCACCAGCCGGAACTCGTAATATTCGAGGTAGCGCAGGCCGCCATGGATCAGCTTCGTCGCTTTCGACGAGGTTCCCGCAGCCAGATCGTCCATCTCGGCCAGCATCACGCTGTAGCCGCGCCCGACAGCGTCGCGCGCAACGCCACACCCGTTCACGCCGCCGCCGATGACGAACACGTCGACCGGGGCGCTCATGACGGCATGTTCCAGAATCGCTTGCCCAAGACGCCTCGCTCCATTGTTTGGAGCTAAACTATAGTCTTGAGCGTCGAGGGCAATCCGGCCGCGGCGTCAGGCCGCCGACGCTAGGCGGGTTTCCACCAGCGTCGCGGACGCCTCGATCAGAAGTCGGCCGTAGCTCCGGGAATCGCTCGAGGAGCCCCGGAACCTGACGGCGACGACGTCGACCAGTTCGTCCAGCACCAGTCGGTCGATCGCGTCGAGCGCTTCCGGGCCCATCCGACAGGCCAGCGCCAGGCGCAGCAGATCGCGCCGCGCCTCGGCCGCCCGTTTCTTGTCTCCGCCGATGATGTGCCGCCAGACGCGCGCATGCTGGCGCGTCATCGGCCGGCTCCAGTCGATGTTTCCGCCAAAGCAGGAATCGTAAGCTTCGAACAGGCAATCGCCGACGACTGGGTCGCTCCAGTCGAGGATGTCCCGCCTCATGTCGTTCGTATCGTCAAGACGCATGATTTTCCCCGCGCCAAGTCCGAATCGCCGCAACGAACGCAACTGTCGGGATCATCTCATTTCCGCCCCGTTTCGCAACGGGAGCTCGAGCATAAATTCTCGGCGGGCGTCGCGATCACATGGGCGTGAAT
>CAMFKC010000534.1 GCA_945956975.1 uncultured Methylocystaceae bacterium
GCGGTCAACGGCGACAAGACGGGCAAGGGGCAGACGCTACCGCTGGGCGGCCTCGCGCTGCTCGATGCATCCGGCAAGTCGCACAAGCAGGCGGCCAAGATCGCGCGCGAATATCTGGAGGACGCGGAGGCGCTGAAGAAGCTGCCGGGCCGCACTTTCTACGCCGTGGGCGGCACATGGCGCGCGTTGGCGCGGCTGCACATGCTGCAGCGCTCCTATCCGCTCAACGTCATGCACAATTACGAGATTTCGGCGCATGACGCTGAGGATTTCGTGGAATTGCTGGAGCGGATCGACATCGACTCGCTCAACGGCGTCGATGCGATTTCCGCCCAGCGCAGGCCGCTGCTCGCCTATGGCGCCATCGTGCTCGACGAGATCATCAAGCGCGGCAAGCCGCGCTCGATCGTCATGTCCGCGGCCGGCGTTCGCGAGGGCCTGCTTTACGAGCAGCTCGATCCGGACCAGCAGAGGCTCGATCCGCTGCTGTGGTCGGCGGCCGAGTTCAACCTGCTGCGCTCTCGCGCGCCGCAGCACGGCAAGGAACTGGCCGACTGGTACGATGATTTCTTCGCTTCGACCGAATTGCCGGACGCCGACTACAACAGGCGGCTGCGGCGCGCCGCCTGCCTGATGTCCGACATCGCCTGGCGCGCTCACCCCGATTATCGCGGCGAGCAGGCGTTCGACATCGTCGCCAACGCATCCTTCGTCGGCGTCGACCATCCCGGCCGCGCCTTCATCGCGCTCGCGATCGCCACGCGCCATCTCGGCCTCAACGAGGCCGTGAGCCCGACCATCCGCTCGGTCATCACCGCCCGCCTGCTCGACCGCGCGCGCATTCTCGGCGCGGCGATGCGGGTGGCCTATATTTTGTCCGCCGCCATGCCCGGCGTATTGCCGAGGACGCCGCTGCGTGTGCGCAAGAGAGACCTCGTGCTGGAGTTGCCGCCGGAATTCGCCGCGCTTGCCGGCGATCGCATCGCAAACCGCATGAAGGCGCTCGGCAAGCTCATCGGGCGCGAACCGAAGGTGATCGTTGCGGGCTGAGGACCGCGCGCCTTCAGGCTCGCAAGAAACAATAGACAAGCGAGCCTGAAGGCTCGCGGTCCGGAGGAACGCCCATGTGGTCGCTCACGCAAATTCCCATTGTCCAGGCGCCGATGGCGGGGTCGCAGGGGCCGAAACTCTGCATCGCGGTCTGCGAAGCCGGCGGGCTCGGCTCCATCCCTTGCGCCATGCTGACGGCCGACGTGCTGCGCGCGCAGATCGGGGAAATACGCGCCGGGACCGGCGCGCCGTTCAACGTCAATTTCTTCGCCCACACGCCGCCGACCGCCGACCCGGCGCGAGACGCCGCGTGGCTCGAGCGGCTGTCCGGCTATTACGCGGAATTCGGCATCGACACGGCCGAGGCCGCGAAGGGCCCGGGCAGGGCGCCGTTCGACGAGGCCATGTGCGCGGTGGTCGAGGAGACCCGCCCGCCCGTCGTCAGCTTCCACTTCGGCCTGCCGTCGCCGGACCTGCTGGCGCGCGTCAAGGCGACGGGCGCGCAGGTCTGGTCGTCGGCAACGACGGTCGAGGAAGCCCGCTGGCTCGACGCCCGCGGCGTGGACGCGGTGATCGCTCAGGGGCGGGAGGCCGGCGGCCATCGCGGCATGTTTCTGACCGACGACATCGACGCCCAGCCGGGCCTGATGGCGCTGCTGCCGCAGGTCGTCGACGCGGTGAGGGTTCCCGTGATCGCCGCGGGCGGCATTGCGGACGGACGCGGCGTGGCGGCCGCGCTGATGATGGGCGCGAGCGCGGCGCAGATCGGCACGGCCTATCTGCTGTCGCCGCAGGCTTCGACGTCGGCGGTCCATCGCGCCGCGCTCAAGGCGGGGCGGGACGACACAACCCGGCTCACCAACCTCTTCACGGGGCGTCCAGCACGGGGGCATCTCAACCGATACCTGCGCGAGCAGGGGCCGATGAACGCCGCCGCTCCCGCCTTCCCGCTGGCGACCGGCGCGATCACGCCGCTGCGGGCCGCGGCCGAGAAGCAGGGGTCCGGCGAATTCTCGCCCCTGTGGTCGGGAGAGGCGGCGCCGCTGGCGAGCGAGGGGGATGCGGGCGCGTTCACCCGCCGCGTCTGGAACCAGACACGGACGGTCGTCGGCGCTGTCGCGAAGCAGACCTCGGCTTGAACGCTCCGATAGGCGACTGCGCCGGCAAGCCGTTGATTTTCCGCAGGTCCTTCACCATTTGAGCCGAGGGAAGCCTTCAAACGCTTCTAAATTCGCCCCCTGGGACTTGCGCATGGACCTTGCAATGGGCCAAGAGCAAGGTACGGAATAAGAATTCTGGACTCGCGACAGCGGGAAGGACGGGACAGAAAATGCCGGCGCATGCAGCCTCACATTGGCGGAAGTCGCGCTATTGCGCGACGCTGAAGGATCAGGGCCTGCGCCCGACCCGTCAGCGCGTGCAGATCGCGGAGCTTCTGTTCGCCAAGGGAGACCGGCATCTCACCGCCGAGACCTTGTTCGCGGAAGCCCGCGAACAGCGCTATCCGCCGTCGCTGGCCACGATCTACAACGCGTTGCGCGATTTCGCCGCGCATGGCCTCGTGCGCGAAATCGCGCTCTACGGCGCCAAGACCTGGTACGACACCAAGATCGGCCCGCACTTCCATTTCTACCTGGAAGAGCGCGACGAATTGTTCGACATTCCCGAACAGTTCATCCCGCTGATGAATGTTCCCGCGCCGGAAGGCACGGAGATCGTCGGCGTGGACGTGGTGATCCGGCTGTCGGCCAAGGACGGCGCTACGC
>CAMFKC010000535.1 GCA_945956975.1 uncultured Methylocystaceae bacterium
CGGCATGGGGTCGATCATGGGCTCGATCGTCACGGGTTTCATGCTCGGCGTCATCGAGGGCCTGACCAAGGTCTTCTATCCCGAGGCGTCGAACACCGTCGTCTTCGTCATCATGGCGATCGTGCTGCTGATCAAGCCCGCCGGCCTCTTCGGAAGGACTGCCTGACATGACCGCGCAAGCTATTCACCCGACCAGCGCGGCGCTCGACGCAACCAAGCGCCGCGACGAAATGGTCGCTTTCGGGATCATGACGATCCTGTTCGCCGCTGCGCCGGCGGTCGTCTATCCCTTCTTCATGATGCAGGCGCTCTGCTTCGCGCTCTTTGCCTGCGCGTTCAACCTTCTGATCGGCTATGTCGGCCTGCTGTCGTTCGGCCACGCCATGTTCCTCGGTCTGGCGGGCTACGTCTCCGCGCACATGGCCAAGGTCGGCACGATCGAGGTCGGGCCGCTGCATCTCAACTTCGGCCCGGTCGATCCGGTTGTCGCAATCCTGTTCGGCGTCGCAAGCTCCGCCATCCTCGGCGTCGTCACCGGCGCGCTGGCGATCCGCCGCCAGGGCATCTATTTCGCGATGATCACGCTCGCGCTGTCGCAGATGGTCTATTTCTTCTGTCTGCAGGCGCCGTTCACGCACGGCGAAGACGGCATCCAGGGCGTTCCGCAAGGCAAGGCGCTGGGCTTCATCGATCTGTCGAACCAAATGACGATGTATTATTTCGTGCTCGCCGTCTTTCTCGCGGGCTTCCTGATCATCCATCGAATCATCAACTCGCCGTTCGGCGACGTGCTGAAGTCGATCCGAGAGAACGAGCCGCGCGCGATCTCGCTCGGTTATAAGGCCGACCATTACAAGCTCGCCGCCTTCGTCCTGTCGGCCGCGCTGGTGGGGCTCGCCGGCGCGACCAAGTCGCTGGTCGCGCAGAACGCGTCGCTGACCGACGTGCATTTCTCGATGTCCGGCGAAGTCGTGCTGATGACGCTGGTCGGCGGCCTCGGCACGATCTACGGCCCGGTCGTCGGCGCGATTATCATCGTGGCGATGCAGAACTATCTGGCTGGCTTCGGCCAGTGGGTGACGGTCATCCAGGGCGTGATCTTCGTCGCCTGCGTTCTCGCCTTCCGCCGCGGCATCGTCGGCGAGATCGCGCATCGCTTCGGAAAGTCGCTCTAGCGCAATCCCGGACAGACCGGCGCGTCACGCGCGCGCGCCGGGCTCTTGCGGTTCGTCGCCGGGCAGGCGCGCCGCCTCCGACTGCGATCGTTTCAGGAATTCGCGCTCGAAGCGCTCTTCCTGCCGGCGCATGACCCACCATCCCGCGATGAGGCCGATCACGGCCAGACCCAGCCCAATCATGCCGATCGGGCCCGCGACGCGATGCATGGCGTCGCCGAAAATATAGCCGCCGATCCCGAAAACGCTCGCCCAGACGACGCCGCCGGCAGCGTTGTAGAAGAGGAACGACCGCCAGCTGTAGTGGTTCACGCCGGCCAGCAGCGCGGCGAAGATGCGCAGGATGGCGATGAAGCGGCCGAAGAAGACGATCTTTGCGCCGTGACGCGCGAACATGTGCTGGCCGAAGGCGAGCCGTCGCTCGTCCAGCCCGATCATCGCGCCGTATCGCCTGACCAGCGGAAGACCGTAACGCCGCCCGACAACGAAGCCGATGTTGTCGCCGATGATGGCCCCTGCCGCAGCCACGGCGATGACGTGGACAATGTCGAGTTCGCCGGTCATCCCGGCAAAGATCGCCGCCAGCACGAGCGCGGTCTCGCCCGGCAGGGGCACGCCGGCGCTTTCCAGCATGACGATGAGGAAAACAGCGTAGAGACCGTATTGCGCGACGATGGGCTGGATCCAGACGTGCAGCATGTCAGCGCGCGCCTCGCGCGTTCATGGCGCGTTCGGCCTCGTCGAGCAGCCTTTCCTCGTGGTGACGATAAAAACGCCATCCGAGAACCAAGGCGACAAGCGCGATCGCCAGCATGGCGACGCCGAATGGCCCGGCGATGCGATGGAAACTCGATCCGAGCGCGTAGCCGCCCAGCCCGAAAACCGTCGCCCAGGCTATGCCGCCAGCCGCATTGAAGGCGAAAAACCGCAACGGCTCGAGCTTGTTCACCCCCGCAAGCAGCGCCGCAAAGGCGCGCAGGAAGGCGACGAAGCGGCCAAAGAAGACGATCGCCCCGCCGTAGCGCTGAAAGAGATACTGGCCGAGTTTCTGTCGGCGTGCGTCGAGACCGACCAGATGGCCGAACCTCTGGAGGATGGGAGGCCCCGCCTCGCGGCCGATCCAGAAGCCGATATTGTCGCCGATGATCGCCCCGGTAGCGGCGGCGGCAATGACGCCAGCGATTTCCAGATTGTGTGTCGTGCCGGCGTAGACGGCCGCGCTCACCAGAACGGTCTCGCCCGGGAGTGGAACGCCAGCGCTCTCCAGCGCCACGACGAGCAGGATCAGCCCATAGCCGTACGTCTGCAGAAGAGCGGAAATCTGGGCGGGATCGAAAAGATGCAAGGCGCGCTCCGAGGGGCGTCGTCGACTTATAGGGACGCCGCCGCCTCACGCAAGTTCACGCGACGCTCAGGCTTCGGAACGCTCGCAGCCCTCGCCCAGCGACGGCTCCACGATGAACGCGAAACCGCGCAGCAGCGGCAGGTCGTCGCCCGCGACGGCCTGCTGCAGCGCCAGAAACTCCGTCTCGCGCGCATTGCTGCGGAACCGCAGCACGGCCGAAGCGGCCAGCGCGCCCGGACGGACGCCACGGCGCGTGGCCGTCTCCCGCACGCGGCGCGCGAAGGCGCCGCCAATC
>CAMFKC010000536.1 GCA_945956975.1 uncultured Methylocystaceae bacterium
ATGTAGAGCTTCCTGTCGCCGAGCAGGTAGTTTTCCGGCACGAGGCTCGCGACGTCCTCTGGCGTCGCCGTCTTCAGCCATTGCAGCGCCTTGTATTCGGCGTTGACGATGGCCTGCATCGTGTTCGGATTGGCGTCGATGAAGGCCTTCTTGGCATAGATGACGGCCGCCGGATTCTCGCCGCCGAACAGGGCGCGCGTGCCGGCTTCCGTGCGCGTGTCGACGATGATCTTCACCTCGCCCGCCTGCTCCAGCATGGTGATGACGGGCTCGAGATGCGAGACGCCGTCGACCTGCTTGTTCTTCACGGCGGCGACCGCCGAGGCCGCGCCGCCGACGCCGATCCACGCGGCGTCGTCGGGCGAGAGGCCGTTCTTCGACAGGAAGAATTTCGCCAGCATGTTGGTCGAGGAGCCGGGCGCCGTGACGCCGATCTTGAGGCCCTTGAGGTCGGAAGGCTTTTCGTATTTCACGTCCTTGCGTAGGGCGATCACGATCGCCGGGAAGCGGCCGAGGTCGATGGTCGAGCGGATGTCCTGGCCCTTGGCCTGCATGTGGATCGTGTGCTCGTAGGCGCCGGCGACGACATCGACGGAGCCGCCGATCAGCGCTTGCAGGCTCTTCGCGCCGCCCGCGAAATCGATGATCTCGGCGTCGAGGCCCTGCTCCTTGAAGTAGCCCTTCTGCTCCGCGATGGTCAGTGGCAAGTAATAGAGCAGCGACTTGCCGCCGACGCCGATGACGATCTTCGGCTTCTCGATTCCCGCGACCTGCGCGAATGCGGCGGAGGCGGACAGGGCGAGCGCGGCGATGGCGCCGATCAGACCAAGCTTCTTCATGAGACGTTCCCTCTAGCTCTGTTGATGGGGCTGCGGGCGCCAGACCAGCAGCCGGTTTTCGACAATGGTGACCGCCCAGTCGATGGCGATGACGAAAAGCGCGAGCACGATCATGCCCGCGAAGACGCCGGTGACGTCGAAGACGCCCTCGGCCTCGTGGATGAGATAGCCGAGGCCCGCGGCGGCGCCGAGATATTCGCCGACGACCGCGCCGACCAGCGCGAAGCCGACCGCGGCGTGCAGCGACGAGAAGACCCAGGTGAGCGTGGAGGGCCAGTAGACATGGCGCATGAGTTGGCGGTCGTTCATGCCGAGCATCCGCGCGTTCGCCAGCACGACCGGCGATGTCTCGCGCAGGCCCTGGTAGACGTTGAAGAAGACGATGAAGAAGACGAGCGTGACGCCGAGCGCGACCTTGGACCAGACGCCGAGCCCGAACCACAGCATGAAGATGGGCGCGAGCACGACGCGCGGCAGGGAGTTTGCGGCTTTCAGGAAGGGATCGAAGATCGCCGCGACGTTCGGCTTGCGCGCGAACCAGAAGCCGATGGCCGCGCCCGAAACCGAGCCGATCACGAAGGCGAGCGCGGTCTCCATGAGCGTGATCCACAGATGCTTCCAGACGACGCCGGTCGCGAACATCTTCCACACGCGGCCGAGCACGTCCGCCGGCGTGGAGAAGAAGAACTTCGGCATGAAATAGACGCCGAAGATCGGCACGCTCGAGCCGACGTGCCAGATGGCGAGAAGGGCGGCCGCGACGCCGACTTGCCAGGCGAGGAGGGCGGGGCGGGTCATGGGGTCTGCTCTCTCGCCGTCATTGCGAGCGGAGCGAAGCAATCCAGAGCCACGACCCGGCTCTGGATTGCTTCGTCGCTCCGCTCCTCGCAATGACGGGCTGGCGTCACGCCGGGCCTCCCGCCTGCGCCTGGTAGGTCTTCAGCACCTCCTCGCGCAGGTCGTTCCAGATCGCGCGCTGAAGCGCATGGAATTTCGGATCGAGCCTGATCTCGTTGATCTCGCGCGGGCGCGGCAGGTCGATCGTGTGCTGGGCCACGATGCGCGCGGCGGGGCCTGCCGACATCACCACGACGCGATCGGCGAGCGCGATCGCCTCCTCCAGATCGTGCGTCACAAAAAGAACCGCCTTGCGGTCGGCGGACCAGAGGTCGAGCAGCAGGTCGCCCATCAGCGCGCGCGTCTGCGCGTCGAGCGGGCCGAAGGGCTCGTCCATCAGCAAGATCTTGGGATCGCGGATCAGCATCTGCGCCAGCGCCACGCGCTTGCGCTGGCCGCCGGAGAGCTGGTGCGGATAGCGGTCGCCGAAGGCGGCGAGGCCGACCTTCGTGAGCCAGGCCTGCGCGCGCTGGAGCGCCTCGCCGCGCGGAACGCCCCTGGGCTCCAGCGCCACGGCAACATTGTCGCGCGCGGTCTTCCACGGCATCAGCGCATCCTGCTGGAACAGATAGCCGCAGGGCGCGCTTACGCCTTCCACGCGCGCGCCCTGCACGAAGGCGGCGCCGGCTGCTGGCTTCAGCAGGCCCGCGACGACGTTGAGCAGCGTTGACTTGCCGCAGCCGGTGGGACCGACGATGGCCACGAATTCGTTCGCCCCCACTGCGAGATCGGCCCCTTCGACCGCCACATAGCGCGCCGCGCCCGCGCCCGCGCCGAAGGCGACGGTTGCGCGTTCGAGCCGAACGGCGGGTTCTGTGGTGGCGGGGGCTGACGGCATGGTTCCGGGACTGGCGAGGGGCCGCACGTTGGCCGATCGGGGCGCCGCGCGCAAGCGGGCCTGCATTGCGCGCGCAGGCGGGGCGTGGCTTGATCGCGGCCTTGATGGGGAATCGACGATGGCGCGCTTCGCGGAGGGGCTCGACCGCCTGCTCGGGCGGATCGCGGAGGCCGGCAAATGGCTGGCGCTGCCCGTGGTCCTCCTGCTCTTCGCGCAATGGCCGCTGCGCGATCTCGTGC
>CAMFKC010000537.1 GCA_945956975.1 uncultured Methylocystaceae bacterium
AGCGTCGTGCAGGCGCTGACCGATATTTCCGCAGCCGCGCTTCCCGTGACCGCAGCGGTGCAAGGGCTCGGCGCGCTCGTCTTCGCCGTTGTCACGGCGGGCGCGATCTACGGGCTTGGCGAGGACGATCCCGACGAGGAGTGCCTGGGACCGCGCACCGTTCCGCGCCCGCGCTGGATCGGCCTCGCACGGCTCGCCGCATGGACCGCCATTGTCGCCATGTGCCTTGCCGCGCTGTTCGGCTTCATTCCGGCGGCGGCGTTCCTGATGCAGCAATTCGTCTGGGTGGTCGGGGTCGTCGGCGCGCTCTGCATCCTCGTGCCGCTCTGCACGGCCGGCCTCGAGGCGACCTTCCAGCCGACGACGCCGTTCGGCCGGACGCTGATGTCCGGCGTCGGTCTGCGGCGCGAGGCGGTGGCGCAGATCGGCATCGTCCTGTCGGGCATGGCCAACATCATCCTGCTGCTGCTCGGGCTGGCCGCCATCGTCACGCCATGGGGATTGCAGTCGGACGATGTGCTCGGCGGACTGCGCAACGCCTTCTTCGGCTTCACCCTGGGCGGGGTCACCATCTCGCCTTCGGCGGTCGTCGCCGCGATCGTTCTTTTCGGCGTTGGATACATTGCGACGCGCGGCATGCAGAGCTGGCTGGACAACCGGCTCATGCCGGCGACCAGCCTCGACGCCGGCCTGCGCAATTCCATCCGCACCAGCGTCGGCTATGTCGGCCTGTTCCTGGCGATCTCCATCGCGCTCGCGCAGGTCGGTCTCGGACTGGAGAAAATCGCGATCGTCGCCGGCGCCCTGTCGGTGGGTATCGGTTTCGGTCTGCAGTCGATCTTCAACAATTTCGTGTCGGGCATCATCGTGTTGTGGGAGCGCTCGATCCGCGTCGGCGACCTCGTCGTGCTCGGCGACGAGCAGGGCTATGTGCGCAAGATCAACGTGCGCGCGACCGAGATCGAGACCTTCGACCGCGCCACCATGATCGTGCCGAACTCCAATCTCATCACCGGCGTCGTGAAGAACTGGGTGCGCAACGACCGCGTCGCGCGCATCAAGATTCCCGTCACGCTCAATGTCGGCGTCGACCCCGAGAAAGTGCGCGAGATCATGACCGGCGCCGCCAAGGCGCACGAGAAGGTCGCGAAGATTCCCGCGCCGACGACGCTGTTCATTGCCCTTGAGCCTGGCGGCCTCAAATTCGAGCTGATTTGCTTCGTCGACGATGTGGAAACCTCGGGCCGCACCAAGAGCGATCTCCACTACGCCATCTTCGCGGCGTTCAAGGAGGAGGGCATTCCGATCTTCGGGACAGCCGTCGTGTCCCAGGTCGCCTTGCAGGGGCCCGTGGCGGAGGCCATCGCCGAGCGCCTGCGCGACGGCCCCGTCTGACATTCACGTCTTCTTAGCCGCGCGCCTCTATCGACCAGACATGAGCAATTCCATCGCCGTCCTCAAACGCTCCGTTCCTGTTCTCGCGCTCGTGCTCGCCTCTTGCGCGGAGGCGCCGGCGCCCGTTCCGCTGGCGACGCAGGGCCAGCCCAGCATGTATCGCTCGCTGGCCGCGCCCGGCGCGGTCGTCGACGCGGACGCCGCGCGCGCGATGATCTCGCTCTATCGTTCCAACAAGGGACTCGGACCTGTCGTGGTCGATCCCGGCCTGCAGCGCGTCGCCGAGGCGCAGGCCCGCGCCATGGCGGCGGACAACAAGATCAGCCACGACGCGCACGGCAGCCTCACGCAGCGCCTCAATGCAGCCGGCTATGCGAAGAACATCGCGGTCGAGAACGTGTCGGCCGGCTACCATACGCTGGCCGAAGCCTTCTCCGGCTGGCGCGATTCCCCGCCGCACAACGCCAACATGTTGGCGAAAGGCATGACGCGCATGGGCATAGCTGCGGCTTACGCGCCGGGGACGAAATACAAGGTGTTCTGGACGCTGGTGCTGGCGAACTAGTCCTTCAGCGTCGCCTCGAGCCAGTCGGCGATGCGTGCGGCGACATCGCGCCAGAGCGATTCCAGCATCATCGCCGGCGGTCAGCCGCCCGCGGCGCTGATGCTGACGAAGTAATTGTCGGGATCGCGCAGCGAGAATTCCGCTGTCCCCGTATTGGCGTTCACATGCGCCTCTTCCTCGAACGCCCCGCACAGCGCGCGCGCCCGCGCGAGCGCCGGTTCGAAATCGTCGACCCGAAAGAACAGGATGAGACCGTTGCCGGGCTTTGCTGCGCTGGGGTCGCTGAGCGTGGGGTGTCCATGCGCCTCCCAGGCGTGAAGGCTCAGCAGGATGGCTCCGTCCCGCGCGACGATCTGAGCGAAATCCTCATGCGCAGGCGCGGTTTTCGGCAGGCCGAGCAGCGTCTGATACCAGCGCAGGCTCGCCGCGACGTCGGCGACTCCGATGATCGTCCACAGGCGCATGGACAGCTCCCGCGCTCGCAGCGATGACAGGCGTCAGACCGGCGCAGCCGCCATCGGCATCGCCGCCGCGCCCCAGGACGCGTCGGCCTTCGGCTTCTTGCCTGTCTTCGCCTCGCCGCTCGCCAGCCAGTTGCGCAGGAACGTGTCGAGCCAGGCGGCGACCGTGCGGTCGTGCTGGAACCAGCCGGCCAGATGTTCGTGCGGCTGGCGTGCGTTGGGCGACTGCATCCGCTCGTAGGCGCGCGTCGTCCAGCGGCACATCATGGCGTAGGTGACTTCCGGGTGGAATTGCAGGGCCACCGCGTTCGGCCCGTACTGGAAGGCCTGCGTGGGGAAGAGGTCGCCTTCCGCCAGCAGCGTCGCGCCCTTGGGC
>CAMFKC010000538.1 GCA_945956975.1 uncultured Methylocystaceae bacterium
ATCCAGAGCCGGGTTGTGGCTCTGGATTGCTTCGCTGCGCTCGCAATGACGGCGCGGTTTCCGATCAATGCCGGAAGTGGCGATGCCCGGTGAAGACCATCGCGAGGTTCTTCTCGTCGGCCGCCGCGATCACTTCATTGTCGCGCATCGAGCCGCCCGGCTGGATGATCGCCGTCGCGCCGGCTTCGGCCGCCGCCAGCAGGCCGTCGGCAAAGGGAAAGAACGCGTCGGACGCGACGACCGAGCCGATGGCGAGGCTCTCTGGGAGATCGGCGGCCTTCGCCGCCTCAGCGGCTTTCCACGCAGCGATGCGCGAGGAATCCACGCGGGACATCTGGCCGGCGCCGACGCCGACCGTCGCGAGGTCGTTCACGTAGACGATGGCGTTGGACTTCACGTGCTTGGCGACGCGGAAGGCAAACTTGAGGTTCGCGAGTTCGTCCGCGCTCGGCTGGCGCTTGGTGACGACGCGCAATTCCATGTCGTCGACGACGGCATTGTCGCGGCCCTGCACCAGCAAGCCGCCCGCGACCGTGCGCACGGAGAGCCCGGCGGAACGCGGGTCGGGCAGGCCGCCAGTGACGAGCAGGCGCAGGTTCTTCTTCGCGGCGACGATGGCGATGGCCTCTTCGTCGGCCTCCGGCGCGATGATGACCTCGGTGAAGATCTTCGTCATCTCGGCGGCCGCCGCTGCATCCAGCCTGCGGTTGAGCGCGATGATGCCGCCGAAGGCGGAGACGGGATCGCAGCGCAGGGCCTTCTCGTAGGCTTCCTTCAGCGAAGCGCCTTCGGCGACGCCGCAAGGGTTGGCGTGCTTGATGATGGCGACAGCGGCCGTGCGGGACGGATCGAATTCGGCGACGAGTTCGAAGGCGGCGTCGGTGTCGTTGATGTTGTTGTAGGAGAGCTGCTTGCCCTGCACCTGGCGCGCGGTCGCGACGCCGAAACGCTTCTCGCCGGTGACGTAGAAGCCCGCCGACTGGTGCGGGTTCTCGCCGTAGCGCATGGCCTCGGCAAGCTTGCCGCCGACGGCGCGATAGGCCGGCGTCTTTTCATCGATCGCGGCGGCGAACCAGTTGGAGATCGCGGCATCATAGGCCGCCGTGCGCGAATAGGCTTTCTGCGCGAGCTTGCGGCGGGTGGCGAGGCGCGTCGAACCATTGTTGGCGGCGAGTTCGCCAAGCACGACATCGTAATCCTCGACGTCGACGATGACCGCGACGTCGTCGTGGTTCTTGGCGGCGGCGCGGATCATGGCGGGGCCGCCGATGTCGATATTCTCGATGCAATCTTCGTAGGCCGCGCCCTTCGCGACCGTCGCCTCGAAGGGATAGAGATTCACGACCAGCAGATCGATCTGCGGAATGTTGTGCGCGAGCATGGCGGCTTCATGCTCGGGGTTCTCGCGGATGGCGAGCAGGCCGCCGTGCACCTTGGGGTGCAGCGTCTTCACGCGGCCATCCATCATTTCCGGGAAGCCGGTGAGATCGGAGACGTCGATCACCTTCAGGCCGGCGTCGGCGAGCGCCTTGCGCGTGCCGCCGGTGGAGACGAGTTCGACGCCGCGCTCGGAAAGGGCGCGGGCGAAATCCACGAGGCCGGTCTTGTCGGAAACGGAAATCAGCGCGCGGGCGGCGCGCCTGAGGTCGGACGCCATGAAAGGCCTCTCACTCGCGCCGGTAAAGTCGAACCAATGCGCGGCCCGCCCGCCCGGCGTTCTTTTCGGGAGAGGCGCGCAAAGCAAAAGCGCGGGGTGGTGCCCCGCGCTCGCTCTCGAAGTATTACTTCTTGGCCGCAGCCTTGTCCGTGCGGTCCGTGCGCTCGGCGATACGCGCCGATTTGCCGCGACGATCGCGCAGGTAATAGAGCTTGGCGCGGCGCACCTTGCCGCGGCGGACGACCTTGATGGAGTCGATGTTCGGCGAATAGACCGGGAACACGCGCTCCACGCCTTCGCCATAGGAGATCTTGCGAACGGTGAAGCTCTCCTGGAGGCCGCCGCCGTTGCGGGCGATGCAGACGCCTTCGTAGGCCTGGACGCGCGAACGCTCGCCTTCCTTGACCTTCACGTTGACGATCACGGTGTCGCCGGGCTGGAATTCGGGAATATTGGGCGCGAGACGCGCAGCCTGCTCGGCGTCGAGCTGGGCGATGATGTCCATCGATGTAGTCCTTCCGTTTCGTCCTGTTGCGGACGAGCGTTTCGGGAACGCTGTTTTCAGTTGCGCGGGGGCTATAGCGGATCGGGGCGGGGATGTCGAGCCGGGACCGCCGGCCCGCGGCCGGCATTTCGCCCCGTTAGTCCTCGCCATCGCGCAGGATGCGGTCGAGATCCTCGGGCTTCATCGCCTTGACCTGCTTCTCGATCTCGCGATCGTAGCCGCGGTCGTTGGGGTCGTGCCCCTTGTGGGCCTTGCGGGCATAGAGCCGCACGAAACGGGCGATTTTCGCCGCCCTGGTTTCGCGAGGGTCCTTGCCGTTCCGCCTGGTCATTTCGGCCCCGGGATGCGGCCGGCGAGGTCGGGCCGCCGGGTCTGCGTCAGGCGCTCGGCCTGTTCGCGGCGCCATTTCGCGATCCTGCCGTGATCTCCCGACAGCAGGATGTCCGGGATCTCGCGTCCCTCCCATTCGCGCGGGCGCGTGTAATGCGGATATTCGAGCAGGCCGTTCTCGAAACTCTCCTGGCTCCCTGAATCCGCCGCGCCCATGACGCCGGGGATCAGCCGCACGCAGGCGTCGAGCAGCGCGAGCGCGGCGATCTCGCCGCCGGAGAGCACATAATCCC
>CAMFKC010000539.1 GCA_945956975.1 uncultured Methylocystaceae bacterium
CCGGCGGACCGTCGGGCCGTTCGAGTTCGAGTTCCGCATCGTGCGCCCGGACGGCGCGGTTCGATGGATGCTGGACCGCGGAGAATCCGTCGGCCCCCTGGACGGCGCCGGTCGCGTGACGCGCATGACCGGCACGTTCATGGACATTACCGAACGCAAGCTGGTGGAGGAACGCAACAAGATGCTGTTGCGCGAGGTGAACCACCGCTCCAAGAACCTGCTCACCGTCATCGCGGTGATCGCGCGGCGCACGCAGAGCGGGACGGCGGCCGAATTTGTGAAGGGCTTCAATGCCCGCATCGCCGGGCTTGCCGCCAACCAGGACTTGCTGGTGGCCACCGAGTGGCGGGGCGCGGAGCTGGAACAACTCGTCGTCGCCCATCTCGAGCCGTTCTGCGAAGACCTCCGGACACGCGTGACAATTACGGGACCGCAGCTCCTGCTCGGGCCGGAAGCCGCGCAGAACATCGGCATGGCGCTGCACGAACTGGCGACGAACGCCGCCAAATATGGCGCGCTCTCGAATAATGCAGGGCGCATCGCCGTCGCCTGGACGGTTTCCGATGGGACTTTCCGTCTCGAATGGATCGAACGCGACGGGCCGGAGGTCCGGTCGCCGGACCACAAGGGCTTCGGGAGCACGGTTCTGACGACGCTGGTAAGCACGGCGCTCTCGGGCGAGACGGCGCTGTCCTACACGCCGGGCGGACTCGTCTGGACGCTGACCTGCCCGGCCGCGAAGCTTGCCAGCGTCGCCGAGCAATAGCCGCTGTCACTTCCGTCCGCCGGCCGGGAACCCGCGCCCGTCTCGAGCGCCGAGATTTCCCGGCCCCATTCAAAGCTCAAATCGCGACGCCCACTTCCTGCGCCTTGGCGAGAATCGAATTCCACGTGGCGTCCGTGAGCGGGACGCCGTTCGCCGTGCGCTCGGCGCGCGTGCGGCGCTCCGGCTCGCCCGGAATGAGGACTTCGTCCACGCCCTTGGCGGGCTTGGCCGATTTGAAATAGGCGATGTAGCGGCTGACGTCGGCGTCGAAGACGTGCTGGGGATCGACCCGCTTCGGATCGACGTAGATCGAGAACATGCCGTTGCAGAACCGGCGGCCCGGCCCCGTCGCCTTGGCGCCGGTGAGCGAACCGCCCAGGATCTCGCACATGAAGGCGAGGCCGGACCCCTTGTGCTCGCCGAAGGCGCGAATGGCGCCAGGCCCCGCCGTGCCGTCGCGCGGCCCCTCGGGCGTATGAGGGCCGTAGAGCATGGCCGGGTCGGTCGACAGATCGCCGTCTGGTCCGATCAGCGCGCCGTCCGGCAATTTCTTGCCGCCCTGGCTCGCCACCATGACCTTTCCTTCCGCGACCACGGAGGTCGCAAAATCAAGGATGACGGGTTCCTGCGACTCACGCGGAATGCCGACGCAGAATGGCGCAGTCGACAGCCGCCGCTCCCGCGCGCCGAAGGGCGCGACGAGAATGGAGCCGGAGGCCGTGACGAAATGGATGGAGACGAGGCCTTCGGCCGCCGCCATTTCCGCCCATTCGCCGATCCGGCCGATATGGCCGGCGTCGCGCAGCGCCACCGCCGCAAGACCGGATTCATGCGCCTTCTTCACACCGATCCGCACCGCCTCGGGCGCGACGGTCTGGCCGTAGCCGTAGCGGCCGTCCACGACCGCGAGCGAGGGCGTATCCACCAGCACTGCGACCGTCTGGTTCGGCGTGATGTCGCCCGACTTCACCCAGTCGACATAGCGCGGGACGCGGATGACGCCGTGGCTGTCGTGGCCCGTCAGGTTGGCGCCGATGAGCGAGCTCGCCACGCGCAGCGCCTCTTCGGGCGTCGAGCCGACGCGCGCGAACGTATCCGCGCAGACCTTTTCCAGCTTGGCGACGGGGACGAGAACCATTGATGTGCGCTCCTTGCGGGCTTCGTTTCCTCAGCCTGCAAGCCTATACGCGCAAACACAGCCTGTCCCTTGATCCCGCTGCAACGCCTCGATGCGGCGAACGCGGCGCGGCCAGCCTCAATAGCGTCCGGGATTGTGCTGGAACGACCGCACCGTGCCGCCGTGCATTCTGCCGCGCGTGGGCGCATAGGCCATCGGCGCGTGGGAGCGATGGCGGCCGGCGACATGCGTCCAGCGCTTGTGGTGTCGCGCGGCGGCGTAGTGCTTGTAGGTCCTGTGGCCTGCGCGGGCATAGTGCTTGCCTGCGCCCCGCTTGGCCTTGGCGTAGACCTGCCCTGGTCCTGAGCCGGTGATCGAAATGCTCGCGCCCTCGCGCTGCACCATCTCGAAGAGCGCCGCCGCATTGCCAGGCGCGAGGCGAATGCAACCGTGCGAGGCGGGGCTGCCGAGCGCGCTCGTCGCGTAGGTGCCGTGGATCGCATAGCCGCCGCGGAAGAAGATGGAGTGCGGCATCGGCGACATATGGTATTTGCGCGAATAATGCATGCGCTGGAGGCTGTAGGGCCGATAGGAGCCGCGCGGCGTGACATAGCCGGAGCGGGCGGTCGACACCGGCCACACGTAGCTGCCGGAGGCCGAATTCACGGTCATGCGCTGGCTGGAGAGATCGATGTGGATCTGGACCTTCGCCTCGGCGGCGGCGGTGAGCGCAAAGGACGCCCCGAAAAGGGCAAGAACAGCAAACACAAAGCGCTTCATGGCGCACCCCGTACTCAAAAACACGACACGCATCTGAGGCGAGTAAACCAGCGGAGCTGGCCGGTGGCAACGGCGGAGCCTCTGTAAAGGTTGACAGCAAT
>CAMFKC010000540.1 GCA_945956975.1 uncultured Methylocystaceae bacterium
ACCTCGACAGTGCCGTTCTGCGTGGCGTCGAGCGCGCCCGGGCCGGGGACGATTTCGCCCGCCGCGAAGCACTGAATCTGGAACTTGCCGTCCGTCATTTCAGAGACGGCCTTGGAAAAGACCTCTGCGCCGCCGAAGAGCGTGTCGAGCGATTTCGGGAAGCTCGAGGTCAGGCGCCACTTCACTTCCGGCGCAGACTGCGCGATCGCCGGGGCCGCGATGCCCACGCCAGCGCCGGCCAGCGCTGCGGTCTTCAGGAATTTTCTTCTTTCAACGGTCATTTATCTCTCCCTCAGATGCCGGCTTCGTTCGGCGCATTCGCGCTGCCGTGAGACGGCTCGGGCTGGGAGATAAGCACAGAAGCGTCGGGCCGCGAAGAGCTTTGCGCAAACTGTGGTTTTCGACCGCTATGGCGTCAGCTGCGAGGTCGAGCAGCCGAACGGAAAACGCCGCCGGCTCGGGCCGGCGGCGTCTTGATCGAGTGTCCAAGTCTTAGTAGCAGGCGACGCGGACACGCTGATAGGCGACGACATTGCCCCACTCGTCATAGACGGGCTGGTTGGCGATGCAGCCGTAGTTGTTGTAGGCGCCCGCTGCGAGCGCGCCCAGCGCGAGACCGCCGATGGCGCCAGCCGCGAGCGCGCCGGGGCCGCCCCAGCCGCCGCGATGGCCCCAGCCGCCGCGATAGGCATAGCCGCCCCGATAGCCGCCGCCACCCCAGCCGTGTCGGCCGAAGGCGTCTGCCGGCGTTGCAGTGGCGGCGACCGACGCGCCCAGCGTGAGGGCGGCGATGCCGGCAGTCAGAATTTTGCGAGTGCGGGTCATGGAATTCTCCTTTCCTCCGGCGCAAAGGCCGGTTTCCCCTCTGAAACTCTCAGGATGACGTTTTGATCCCGTCGCGCTGAACGCGGCCTGAATGGTTTACGGCGAGATAATGGCGCGGACGTCCCTCGTCCGGCGCTTGGGCGGGGCGACTTGCCCATGGTGCGGACGCTGTGGCATGCCAGCGGGGAAATTCCTTCTGCGAGAGGCGCCTGCAAATGACCAAAGTCGCGTTCCTGGGCCTGGGCGTCATGGGCTTCCCCATGGCGGGCCATCTGAAGACCAAGGGCGGCTGCGATGTCGTCGTCTACAATCGGTCCGCTGCGAAGGCGCAGGCCTGGGTCGAGAAATTCGGCGGCGCCTCTGCGCCGACGCCGCGCGAGGCCGCGAAGGACTGCGACATCGTCTTCGCCTGCGTCGGCAATGACGACGATCTTCGGTCGGTGGTGCTGGGCGAAAACGGCGCGCTCGCCGGCATGAAGAAAGGCGCGATCTTCGTCGACAACACGACCGCATCCGCCGAAGTCGCGCGCGAACTGCATGCGGCTGCGGCCAAGCTCGGGATCGCCTTCATCGATGCGCCTGTGTCGGGCGGCCAGGCGGGCGCGGAGAATGGCGCGCTGACGGTGATGTGTGGCGGCGACGCTGCGCCTTACGCCAAGGCGGAGCCGGTAATCATGTCCTTCGCCAAGGCCTGTCGACTGATGGGGCCTTCGGGTTCGGGACAGCTCACCAAGATGGTCAACCAGATCTGCATCGCCGGCCTCGTGCAGGGGCTCGCAGAGGGCCTGCATTTCGCGCAGAAGGCCGGGCTCGACGGCGAGGCCGTGGTCGCCGTGATCTCCAAGGGCGCCGCGCAGTCGTGGCAGATGGAAAACCGCTTCAAGACGATGCTGGACGGCAAGTTCGATTTCGGCTTCGCGGTGGACTGGATGCGCAAGGATCTCTCGATCGTGCTCGACGAGGCGCGCAACAACGGCGCGAACGTTCCGGTGACCGCGCTGGTCGACCAGTTCTATTCCGAAGTCCAGAAGATGGGCGGCAAGCGCTGGGACACGTCGAGCCTGATTGCGCGCCTGAATCGCTGATCCGCCGAAAGGCGAGATGCACAAGCCCGGCCTCAGCGCCGGGCTTTTTTGTTGGTCTTCACGCAATCGTCAGGCTGCGCGGAAAACAAGTTTCCACTGGCTTATTGCGCAAAGCCGCCGTCTCGGTTCAGAATTCAACGTCGTGCGAAGGCTCGGGGGTCGAACCATGGTCAAGATTCTCGAGGGACTCAGGATCGTGGAAGGCTCAGCGTTCGTGGCCGCGCCGCTGGCGGGCATGACGCTGGCTCAGATGGGCGCCGACGTCATCCGCTTCGACCGCATTATCGGCGGGCTCGATTACCAGCGGTGGCCTGTCACCGAGGGCGGACGCAGCCTGTTCTGGGAAGGCCTCAACAAGGGCAAGCGAAGCCTCGCCGTCGACATGGCGACCCCGCGCGGCCGCGAAATCGTGACGCGCGTCATTTGCGCGCCCGGCGATCAGGCCGGCATCTTCCTGACCAATCTGCGTGTGCGCGGCTGGATGGACTACGACGAACTGAAGAAGCATCGCGAAGACCTGATCATGATGTCGGTCACCGGCGACCGGAACGGCGGACCGCAGGTCGACTACACCGTCAATCCGGCCGTCGGCTTCCCGATGGCGACGGGGCCGGAGGGCTTCGCGGAGCCCGTCGGCCACGTCCTGCCGGCATGGGATTGCATCACCGGCCAGCAGGCGGCGCTCGGCATTCTCGCCGCCGAGCGGCACCGCCGCCTCACCGGCCAGGGGCAACTCGTCGAACTGGCGCTCAAGGACATGGCGCTCGCCATGCTCGGCAATCTCGGCATCATCGGCGAGGTGGCGATCAACGGCGTGGATCGGCCGCGCTACGGCAATTCGCTCTATGGCGC
>CAMFKC010000541.1 GCA_945956975.1 uncultured Methylocystaceae bacterium
GGTTGAGGAAGAGGGGCTGGAACACGCCATCTCAATGCCGCAGGTCACGCAGCCCGAGGACCTGCCGTCCGAGACGGAGCTGAAGGCGAGCTTTACCGACGCGACGCCTGAACCGATTCGAAGATTCTTCGAACAGCCGCGCCCGATCGAGAGTCGCCCGGTCGACCGCAACCGCTACAAGCCGCGCGCCGGCGTCCCGGGCGAACCGGTGCAGTACGTTTGGTTTCGCGCATCTGGCGCCCTTCCGGACGAGCCCGCCGTACACCGGGCCGTTCTGGCCTATCTCTCCGACATGACATTGCTGGATACGGCTCTTATCCCGCATGGTCGGTCGGGTTTCCAAAGCGACATGCAGGTCGCCAGTCTCGATCACGCCCTATGGTTCCACCGTCCGTTCCGAGCGGACGATTGGCTTCTTTACGCTCAGGACAGCCCCTCGAGCTCCGGCGCGCGCGGTCTGACGCGCGGGTCGATCTTCACCCGGGACGGAAGATTGGTGGCGTCCGTCGCGCAGGAAGGCCTGATCCGTCCGCGGGGTGGCTGACGCGGGTAAGAAAGAGGCAAGGTTAAGCGCTCCTTAACTCCGGTTTCCTAGTCTGCCGCAGATGGCCGAAAGGCCGTTTTCGAAGCAGCGTCGGAAATTATGCGCAACGCAGGCTATTCGGCCTTTGTCAGCAGCTTCCCGGCGAACGCCCGGCATTTCCTGTCGCGGCGTATCGCCGAGTTTGCTGGGGTGATTCTCATCGTGGCCGTGATCCTGACAGGTCTCGCGCTTGCGACCTGGTCGACTCGCGACCCCAGCCTGAATCACGCCACGGACGGCCCCATTCGCAATCTTCTGGGCTTGCGCGGCGCTGTTGTCGCCGATTTGCTGACACAGGTTCTGGGAATCGCTTCGATCGCGCTGTTGGCCCCTGCAGCGCTGCTCGGTTGGCGGCTGGTTGTCGATCATGGGTTCGACCGGCCGAAATCCCGAATTCTTTTCTGGCTGCTCGGCGCGCTGAGCGCGGCCTCTGTCGCTTCGATGCTGCCGCCGCCCGGCCGGTGGCCCTTGCCGACAGGTCTTGGCGGCATGATCGGCGACGGTGTCGCCTCGCTGATGCGCTGGGCGACCGGCGGGATGAGAATCGGCATGATCGGCGCCACGATCGCGCTCGCGGCCAGCGCCATTCTCTGTCTATCGGCTGCCTGCTCTGGGCTGCGCTCGAGGGATAGCGACGACGCGCCCTCGCCGACTGTCCGCAAGCCAGCGCGCAACGCGGAGCGCGTCGATCAAGACGACGAGCCCAGCAGGATCCTGATCTCGCTCGGGGCCGCCTTGCATTGGCTGCTGGCGCTTCGAAGCGTCGCGATGCGGCGGCTGGGCGCAATGACTTTTCGCAAGCGCGACAATGCTCCTGACGCCGCGACGGCGCCACAGCCTGCACGTCGCGATCGCGTCGAACCTGTCTTCGGCGCTACGAATGCGCGGGAGACCGACTGGAAGCCTGATCTAAGGCCGATAGCGGCGTTGGCGCCCGATGACGCACCCGGCGCCGCCGTCATTCCGGTCGCCAAGGCGGCCGGTCCGCTCAAACAAGGTCGCCGGGCGGCAAAGGAAACGCAGCCCGGGCTATTCGACCAGCAACGCTACCACCTACCCGCGCTTGGCCTGCTGGCCGAGGCGAAGCGAGCCGCACGCCGAATTTCCGAGGATGCTTTGGCGCAAAACGCCCGATTGCTCGAAGGCGTTCTCGACGATTTCGGCGTGAAGGGCGAGATCGTGAACGTGCGTCCCGGCCCGGTCGTGACGCTCTATGAGCTCGAGCCCGCGCCCGGCGTGAAGTCCTCCCGCGTCATCGGGCTGGCCGACGACATCGCCCGCTCCATGTCCGCCATCTCCGCCCGCGTCGCGGTCGTGCAGGGCCGCAACGCCATCGGCGTCGAACTGCCCAACCAGGACCGCGAGACCGTCTACCTGCGCGAACTGCTGGCGTCGGTCGATTTCGAGGGCTCCAAGCACCGCCTGGCGATCGCCCTCGGCAAGACCATCGGCGGCGAGCCCGTCATCGTCGACCTCGCCCGCATGCCGCATCTGCTCGTCGCCGGCACCACCGGCTCCGGCAAGTCGGTGGCCATCAACACCATGATCCTGTCGCTGCTCTACCGGCTGAAGCCCGAGCAGTGCCGCCTCATCATGGTCGATCCCAAAATGCTGGAGCTGTCGGTCTACGACGGCATTCCCCATCTACTCACGCCCGTCGTCACCGACCCCAAGAAGGCGGTGGTTGCGCTCAAATGGGCGGTTCGCGAGATGGAGGACCGCTACAAGAAAATGTCCAAGCTCGGCGTGCGCAACATCGACGGCTTCAATGCGCGGCTCGCCGAAGCCGCGCAAAAAGGCGAGACCATCACCCGCACGGTCCAGACCGGCTTCGACCGCGCCACGGGCGAAGCCATCTACGAGCAGGAGGACATGTCGCTCGAGCCCCTGCCCTACATCGTCGTCGTCGTCGACGAGATGGCCGACCTGATGATGGTGGCGGGCAAGGACATCGAGGGCGCGATCCAGCGCCTCGCCCAGATGGCCCGCGCCGCCGGCATCCACCTGATCATGGCGACGCAGCGTCCCTCCGTGGACGTCATCACCGGCACGATCAAGGCGAACTTCCCGACCCGCATCTCCTTCCAGGTGACATCCAAGATCGACAGCCGCACGATCCTCGGCGAACAGGGCGCCGAACAGCTGCTCGGCCAGGGCGACATGCTCTACATGGCCG
>CAMFKC010000542.1 GCA_945956975.1 uncultured Methylocystaceae bacterium
GCGCGCTCGATCGCGACACGATCGTCGGCAAATGGCTGGCGGGCGACTACACGCCGCCCTGCGCCGTCATCTGGCGGACGGACTATGTGCGCGAGATCGGCGGATGGGACGAATATCTTGCCAAGAACCAGGATGGAGACCTGATGTATCGCGCCGTCCTGCTCGGCGCGCGGGTCTCGACATCGGCGCATGGGCTCGGCGTCTACGTGCAATCCGAAGATCCGCGCCGCATTACCCGCAGCAACACGCGCAACACGCTGGCTTCGCAACTTGCCGTACTGGAGCGTGTGCGCGCCGACCTGCCCTACATGCGCAATGCGCCGGAGCAGGAACTGGCGAAGGCCTACTACGGCCTTGCGCGTCTCGCCTATGACGGCGAAGTCGACGAGATCGGCCGCAATGCCGAGAAAGTCGCACGGACGCTGGGGCTCGAAGGACAGCCCGGCACGCGCACGCACGAATTTCTGGCGACTGTCCTCGGGCTTCGCGGCAAGCAGAGGCTCATGAAATTCGTGCGGCGGTCGGTCGGTGCGATTGCCGGCCACGCGGCCTAGTAGCGATACTTCATCCCGAGCGAGACCGAATTGCGCGTGTAGCCGCCAAACGCGTCGGTCGAATAGACTTTCGAGAATTCATAGGCGCCCAGCAATTCCATGCTGTGCGTCAGCTGGTAACCGGCCTCCACTCCGGTTCGCCACCCATCGTCGCGGCGCGTCGTCGCGAGATAGGTCGACCGTTCATAGCTGGCGCGCCAGGTTGCCGAGAAATCCTTGGTCGGTCTGAACGTCGCGCTCAGCCGCGCCGTCGTCGCCTTGTTCGGATAGCCTCCGGGGTTCGAGACGGTCGGCAGGTTGGAATCTGTGAAGGACTGGTCCAGAGCCGCCCGGACGGTGATCCAGCGCGTCGGATACCAGAAGATCTGGCCGCCGATCACCGGGCTCGAGCCGGTCCCGATCACGTAGTTCTCGTAAAACTGCTGCTGGTATCCCGCGTAGATCTCGCCACGAAACAGGCTGATGCGGTCGGAGCCGACGCCCACCACGGTGCGGTAGCCTTTGGACGCGTAGGGGGCGTTGGTGTAGTCGCGCGCATTGCCGCTCGCCTCGCCGAAGGCGTAGAGCGTCGGCGTCATCCAGCCGCCGACGCGCAGCGTAGCGGTCTCGACGCGGCTGTTGCGATAGCTCTGCGGCGCCCAACCCGTCGACGTCTCGAACGCATGGTAGCCGGTGGCGGCCGCGTCCAACGAAAATCCAGCGAACATGCGCCCGAACGTCTTCTGCACGGCGATTTCGGCTTTCACCTTGTCGTCGACCAAAGGGGAGGCGATCGTGGAGAGCACGGAATTGTTGACGACGAAATTCGAGCTGATGGCGAGCGCCGTGCGGTCGTATTCGAGCTTGCCCTTGAACGTCAGATCGTGCGTGGGCGTCCAGATCTGCTCGACGCCCGCGCGCGCCGACAACGTGTTGGCGCGGCCGACGCTCGGATAGATGCGCGCGTCGACGGAGCCGAAGAGCGTCGTCTTTGAGGCGCCGACGTCGCGCACGGCGACGAGTTCCGGCGCGAGCCGGACGCCGGGCGCCGCAATTCTGTTCGTGCGCGACCACACCAGATTGTCGTCGAATGTCGCGCCCGCGATGATCGAGGGATAGAGCATCCAGCTTTCGACCGGCACGCCGCGATATTCCCGGCCCGGCCGCAACAGCGGATTGGCGGAGCGATGCTGCACGGGCGCCAGCAAGGCCAAAGCGTCCTCGGACACTGTCGTGGCCTCGGGCGCAGTCTGCGCGAGAACAAGCGATGGAGCGGCGCAAGCCAGGGCCGAAGCCGCAAGTCGTCGGACGAGCAGCTTCAAGCCTGCGCGCGGCCTAGAAGTAGCGCTCTGGAACACTGACGAGGTCGCCGGGGTAGACCGGGATATCGGGCGACAGCTTGTATTCGGTCAGCCCTTTCTCGCCGGCGCGTTTGACTAGGACCGTGGATTTGCTGGCGCGATAGGTGAAGCCGCCGGCGACCGCGACAGCGCTGAGCACGTTGAGGCCGTTGCGAAACGTATACTCGCCGGGCTTTTCGACTTCGCCCATGACGTAGATTGGACGCGAGGAGGCGACATCGACCGTCACGATCGGGTTGAGCAATATCTGGCTGGAGCGCAGACGGGCGCTGATTGTGGTCTCGATGTCTTTCTTGCTCATGCCCGCAACGCGCACGGCGCCCAGCAGCGGGACCTGGATCAATCCGTTGGAATCGATCTCGTAGTCGCCGGACATCTTGTCCTCGCCGTAGACGACGAGCTTGATTTTGTCGCCGGCCTGTGTGCGCGCGGCCGGGATCGACGCCGTCGTCGTCTTCTCTGCGGGCCTGACGTGTTCCGACAATGTGTCGCAACCGCCGAGCCCGAGGCAGAGCAGGGAGTACAGGATCAGTCGACTGGACGTTTTCGTCATCACATCAGCCTCGAACGCCACCGGCTCCGTCCCACGGTCGGGGAACCCCGGCGGCAGGCGGTTAAGGGAAAAATCAGTCGGAATCGACGACGCGCAGCATGGGGACGCTTTTGAAGATCGAAGGAAACGACAGCTTGAACAGAGTGAGGCCGCAACCGATGTACCTGCCGACCAGGCGCTTGGGATCGCTGATCATCCGCCAGAACCATTCCATGCCGACGCGCTGCACCCATCGCGGCGCGCGAACGGAATGGCCGGAGATGAAATCGAGCGCCGCGCCGACGCAGAGAAAGCCGACATCGGGAC
>CAMFKC010000543.1 GCA_945956975.1 uncultured Methylocystaceae bacterium
CACGAATACTGGTACTACATCGCCTTCGCGCTGCTCATCATGCCCTTCGCGCCGGCCTATTCGCCGCGTGCGCGCATCCTCGGGTTTATCGCGGGCGTCGCCATCACCGTCGCGATGTCGTGGACGCTGAGCTACCACCTCTTCGGCTTTGCGCTCTGGGGCCTCGGCGTCGTCGCCGCGCGCGTGTCCAGGCCGCTCGTGCAGCGCCGCGCGGTCGCCGTCGCGCTGTTTCTGGCCGCCTCCATCGGACTGCGCCTGTTTGTGCGCTATTCGTTGATCGAGGTCTGGTGGATCGGCGGCATCGCCGATGCGGTGATCGCGCTGCTGTTTGCGAACCTTCTGCTGACACTGCGCTTCGATACGCAGAAGATATGGGCCTGGTGCAATTGGCCCGTGCACCGCGCGCTGTCTGATTTCTCCTATTCGCTTTACGCGTTGCACATGCCGGTCGTCGTCTTCCTGTGCGCGGCCGTGCAGCACTATCTGGGCTTCGGCTTCCGCTCCGCGCCGACCAGCGCCGCGCACTGGCTCGTCTTCGCAGCGACGTTCTTCAGCGCAATCGGCGTGTCCTGGGCGTTCTCGCGCGTCACCGAGGCGCGCACCGAAAAGGTGCGCCGCGCGGCGCGCAGCCTGCTCGAAGGGCGCACGCATTCGCAGGTGACGGGCGCCGCGGCGAAGGGCTAGGCTGGGCCGGTTGAAACCGGATGCGCCATGGCCTCCCTCTACGACCGCTACGTCCTGCCGCATCTCATCCGCTGCGCCTGCGGCGGCCGGCCGATCATGCGCCAGCGCAAGAAGATCGTGCCCCGCGCCAGCGGCCGTGTGCTGGAGATCGGCATCGGCGGCGGCCTCAATCTGAATTTCTACGATCCGGCCCAAGTCGAGAGCGTAACCGGCGTCGACCCCTCGCCGGAACTCTGCGCCATGGCCGAGCAGGCGCCGCGCGCCAAGGGCCTGCCGGTCGCAATCCGGACAGCCGCCGGCGAAAGCCTGCCCTTCGACGACCGGTCGTTCGACACGGTGCTGGCGACCTACACGCTGTGCTCGGTTAAGGCGGTCGAGCGCGTGTTGGCCGAAGCCCGGCGCGTGCTCAGGCCCGGCGGGACGTTCCTGTTCTGCGAACACGGGCTATCGCCCGACGGCGACGTTGCGCGCTGGCAACGCCGGATCGATCCGGTATGGAAACACATCGCCGGCAATTGCCACCTGTCGCGGCCAGTGGCCAAGACGATCGCCGCCAATGGCTTCGCGATCGCCGACGTCGACACGATGTATCTGCCCAAGACGCCGCGCTTCGCGGGCTGGAACGAATGGGGAAGCGCGCGGGTGGTGTAATGGACCGCGGGCCGTCAGGCCCGCAGTCGTATCGAGGCGGGTCCGAAAGCCCGCGATCCGCTCAGGCGCGCGCGCCCTGGAATGTCGAATCGCCGAACGGTCCGAGCGTGACCGTGCCGGAGAGAGAATCGCCGGAAACCTTGCCCTTGAACGACAGCGTCATCGGCATGGGCGAGGTGATGTCGATCGACCAGCTCGCCTCGTCGCCGTTGACGGCGCCGTTTTCGATCGCCTGAGCGCCCTGGGCGCCGGCCTGCGTGCCGGTCAGGCTCGAGCCGGAGGCGGTCACTTCGAGCGTCGAAGTCTGCGCGCCCATGGGCGTGTTCACCGTCAGATTCCACTTGCCGTCGATGGCCATTTTTTTCTCCTGCGGACATTTTGCGCGCCCATGGCGCAAGTCCGGACGGGACGATAGACCGTTCAGACATGAACAATCAACTGGCGCGCCCGGACCGGTTGCATCCGGTCGTGCGCAGCGACACCGACCGCCAGCGCAAGCCCGGCAATAATCCGCTGCATTGCCGCGTCCCGCGGCTATCGGAGATTTTCATGTCGAGGATCGCGCTTGCCGTCGCTGTTGTCGTGGCGCTGTTCGCCGCCGCCCCCGCGCGGGCCGAATGCACATACCCCGTATTCGATTTCTTTCCCGAGCGAAACGGCGGGGTCACCGTTGACACCGTCGCTGTCGCCGGCACGCCATGCGCGCACAATTTCGGGGAAGGGCCGGGCTACCATTTCACGAGCGTGGCCATTGCGCTGAAGCCGGAACACGGGCGGCTCCAGCGGCAGGGGGGCGCACGCTTCGTCTACACGCCGACATCCGGCTATTCCGGCAAGGACGCCTACATGATCCAGATCTGTGCGACCAAAGGCGCGCAGAAGGGCTGCACCGGCATCGCCTTTCTGGTCGACGTTAGAAAATGACGGCCGTCCAAAAGAAAAGCCCGGCGCGAAGCCGGGCTGGAGGGAGGAGGTAATGATTGTCAGATACGCCGGCCTCCGCGGCGCCGCTGTGCGATGCCGCACCAAACCGCAATTTTTCCGGAAGCCCGCGTCCGTCAGCCGCCACGCCGGGCCGGGACTTGCAGAATCCGGCGGCTTCCGTCAGCTTGAACGGCGCGTAAAACGGCAACCATGGGAGATGTGGCTCGTTGCTGCCGGACTGACGCCCTGCGTGCGCTCCGCCCGCTGGCCGAACCCGGACGAATTCCTCCAATGATCAAGCGCGACGATCTGGCGGCAGTGTTTCGCATCTGGTCGAACCTGATCGGGCTCGTCGCGGGTCTGGCGATCGGCCACACGCAGATGATCCTCGGCGCGCCGCTCTGGATCCTGTTTCTGAGCGTGATCGTCGGCCTGGCCGCCGGTGAAATGGCGTTCAGACGCACGCTCAAGACCAACGC
>CAMFKC010000544.1 GCA_945956975.1 uncultured Methylocystaceae bacterium
GGCCAACGCCATTCGCGCGGCGGCGCAGCTGCGGGCGGTCGATTGCGTGGAATTCGACGCCGGCGCGCGGGCCGCGCTGCACGCCGGAGCCGATCTCGACAACATGATCTCGTCTGGCCGGCGCAAGCAGCTGAGGCGCATGCGCCGCAAGCTCGAGGAACGCGGCGCGGTGGCGCTGCGCGTGGTCTCGGGCGCCGCCGTCGAGCAGGAGATGGAGAAGTTCTTCGAGTTGGAAGCCTCCGGCTGGAAGGGCCGCAAGCGCACGGCGCTCGCCTCCTCGATCCGCACGCTTGCGCTCGCGCGCGGCTTCCTTCGCGGCCTGTCGCGCGAAAACCGCTGCGCCATCGCATCGCTGGACATCGACGGCGCGCCGGCGGCCGCCGCAGTGCTGGTCTATTCCGGCGGGACCGCCTTCTACTGGAAGATCGCCTATGACGAGCGCTACGCCGATTATTCGCCAGGCGCGCAGCTGATGATCGATCTGTCGCGGGCGATGCTCGCCGATCCCGACTTCACCATGCTGGATTCCTGCACCGCGCCCGGCGAGCGTTCGATCGAGGCGATCTGGAAGGGCCGGCGCCGGATGACCGATCTCATGATCGGCGCGCCCGGACTTGGCTTCGCCGTCACGAGCCGGATCGAGGCCGGCCGCCGCGGCTTGCGCGACGGCGCCAAGAGCGTCTACCGCAAGGCGAAGGGCCTCATGCCGCGCTGAATGTCAGGCGCCGGCTTGCGCATATCCTGCATAGGAGTGCTTGAGCGTCGCGTGGTTGAGCAGCATTTCGGCGACCTGCCGCCGGCCCGTGCTCTCGTAAATGCGGGAGCGCACCCAGTAGCTCTCCGTACGCTTGCTCTCCGACAGCGCGGCGATCTCGCGGCGGATGACGTAATCCTCGCCAACGAAGAGCGGGCCCTCGATCATGCGGATCTCCTGGTCCGCGAACAGCCCGACCGCCGGCCCCTTCACGGGAAAGGCGGCCTGCCGGCTGGAATATTCCGCCAGCACCGACACCATTTCCAGCGGCACGATCGGCCGGCCCCAGGGGTTGTCGCTGCCCGAATACCAAGGGGAATTCTCGGTGATGGCCGAAAGCTTCTGGTTGAGGGAGAAGGGATAGAGCGCACCCATGTGCTGGTCGGGGTCCATGCGGACGCGCTCGTCCTGCGCGCCCTTCATGCCGACGTGGAGGTCGGCGAGGATCACGAGCTTTTCCGGCGGGCGGAGGGCCTTCATGCGCGCTTCCAGCAGCGTCTCGCCGTAGTCCGGGCCTATGGAGGCGGAGGCTTCCAGCACGGGCGTGCCGTCGGCCTTCTGCGCCCAGACCTTCGTCCGCGTCGCGCCGGGCGCGGGCATCTCTGCAAAGGCGCGGACCTCCTCGCCCTCCACAACCATGTTCTGGTAGTGCGACGAGATGCAGCCGGTCTCGTACCAGGCGCGGCCCCAGATGCGCTCCATGAGCGGCGGGAACAGGCTAAAATGAGTCGGACCTTCGATGGGGCCGGCGCGGAAGCCTAGCTTCTCGGCCATGGAATCGTCGTGGATCGAGGCGTGGCCGCCGTACTCCTGGTCGGCCAGCATCTGGCGCGGACTGCGCAGCGGGCCGGAAATAGTCAGGGGCGTGTCGAATCCAAGGGCGTTCATCAAAGGTCCTCCCGCGGCGCAGGCTAGCGCGCGGACGAGACGATGGTCCACAGGCCGCCCGCGAATATCCAGAGCGCGGCTCCGTAGGCCGCCAGCCCGCAGGCGGTGATGAGGACGCAGGCGATCGAGCGGGCCCGCGATCGATAAATGGGCCGTAGCGCTGTCGGCGCGGGGTGGCCGGCCGGATCGAAGAACATGCGTTCGTGGCGCATGAGAGCCTCCTTGCGGCCAACACGGCCGAAAGGTTCATCTCTGCGCCTGCGCATATTATTTCGATGGGGAAATCGCGGGCGGGCGTAAGGCGCGCATAAAAACGCGGGAGGCGCGGAGGGTGACGTAGCCAGCGGACTCCTCTATAAGGCGCCCATTGCGCCGCTGCCCCGAATCCTGTTCAGGCAAGAGCGTAGCGGCCCGCGGAGCCGCACCCGAAGCTGGTCCCATCGGCGCGAGGCCACGAATTTCATGCCTTCCTATCTCGATCTCGGTCTGATCGGCGTCATTCTGGTTTCGTCATTGCTCGCGATGCTGCGCGGTTTTACGCGCGAAGTTCTGGCGATCGCGTCCTGGGCGGCCGCCGCCCTTGCGGCCCTCTACCTGCATCCCTATGTGCTGCCGTATCTGAAGCCCTACATCTCAAAGGATACGATCGCGCTCGCGGCCGCCGCGGGCATCGTGTTCTTCGTGGCGCTGATCGTCGTCTCGATCATCACCGTCCGCATCTCGGACATGATCCTCGATTCGAAAGTCGGCGCATTGGACCGTTCGCTCGGCTTCCTGTTCGGAGCCGCAAGAGGCCTGCTGCTGTGCGCCGTCGCCTTCATCTTCTTCAACTGGCTCGTGCCGGAGAAGACGCAGCCCGAATGGGTGAAGAACGCGAAGATGCGTCCGCTGCTGACCGCCACGGGCGACCAGATCATGGCGCTGCTGCCGGACGATCCGGAAAGCATTCTCGCCAAGCTGAAGAAGAACAAGCCCGGCGCGCCGCCGGAAGAAGCGCCCGCCGAGAGCGACGACGCCAAGCCGGCGCAACCGCCTGTCCGGCCGTCCTTCCGCGGCGACGCCAGCGAGTGTCATTGCGGCAACGACCTC
>CAMFKC010000545.1 GCA_945956975.1 uncultured Methylocystaceae bacterium
CAGCATGGCGCGCTGGCCGTCGATCTGTTCTTCATCATGAGCGGCTTCGTCATCGCGCACGCCTACGAACCGAAGCTGCGGGACGGGCTCAGTCCGCGTGTCTTCACGGCGCTGCGCCTTGTGCGCCTCTATCCGCTCTATGCGCTCGGCTCGCTCCTCGGGCTCGTTGCAGCGCTTGCGGGTTTCGGCAATGCGGTCGACGGAGCGTCCGTTGCGTGGACGGCGGCCATGCTGCCGACGCCCGCGCTGGCGCGCGGCGTATCGCTCTACCCCTACAACGGAGTCGCGTGGTCGCTGCTGCTCGAAATCTTCATCAACGTCGTCTACGCATTCACCTGGCGATTCTGGACGACGCGCATTCTTCTCGCTGTGCTCGTCATGGCGGGCGCGCTTTTGGCCGCGGCGACCTTCATGCACGGCGACGCCAATTTCGGCTGGACCTGGCGCAATCTTCCCGGCGGCGTCGCGCGTGTCTGCTTCGGCTTTCCGATGGGCGTCCTGCTGTTTCGCCTCTACCAGTCAGGCAAACTGCCGAAACGATCGAGCTTTTCCGTGGTGCTGATCGCGGCGCTTGCGCTCTTGGCCTGGCGGCCAGAGGCGCATGGCCTCGCCTTCGATCTCATCGGCCTGTTCATCGCTGCGCCGCTGGTCGTCGCCTTTGCGGTGGTCGCCGAGCCTTCGGCGCGCGCGGTGCGGATCGCCGCGCCCCTCGGCGCCGCATCCTACGCCATCTACGCCCTACATCAGCCGATGCTCAACGTGCTGAGGGGCCTCGTCTCCCAGGCGCAGCTCGAGGCCTGGGCGCCGTTTGCGGGCCTCGCTTTCGCAGCATTCGTCGTGCCGGTCGCGCTGGCGTCGGACGCGCTGTTCGACGCGCCCGTCCGGCGCTGGCTGACAGCGCGCCTTCAGGCCGCGCGCCGGATTCTTGCCGTGCAATCGGCCTGAAATTCAACTTTCCGCGCCGCAGAAACCGATGCGGATCATATTGGTCGCGCCCGGCGTGCCGAAGGGAACGCCGGCGACGACGATGATGCGGTCGCCTTCCTGCGAGAAGCCTTCGCGATTGGAGAATTTGCTCGCGCGCCGCGCCATGTCGTCGATGTCGCTGGCGTCCTTCGTCACGATCGCGTGCACGCCCCACACCAGCGCGAGACGCCGCGCCGTGTCGCGGTTCGGCGTCAGCGCGACGATCGGCGGCGCGGGGCGCTCGCGCGCGATGCGGAAAGCGGTGGAGCCCGAGGCCGTCCAAGCGCAGACGGCCTTGAGATCGAGCGTCTCGGCCATGTCGCGCGCAGCGACCGCGATGGCGTCGGCGCCGGTCGGCTCCGGCGCATCGGCGCGCTGGGCGGAGATGACGGAGCGGTAGACCGCGTCGGTCTCCACCTCCTCGGCAATGCGATTCATGGTCGCGACGGCTTCCACGGGATATTGGCCGGCGGCGCTCTCGGCCGACAGCATGACAGCGTCTGCCCCCTCGAAGACGGCGGTGGCGACGTCGGAAACTTCGGCGCGCGTGGGGACAGGCGACAGGATCATGCTTTCCAGCATCTGCGTGGCGACGACGACGGGCTTGCCCACGCGACGCGTCATGCGCGTGATCCGCTTCTGTAAGCCGGGCACCTTTTCCAGCGGCATCTCGACGCCGAGATCTCCGCGCGCGACCATCAACGCGTCGGACAGTTCGATGATCTCGGCCAGACGTGAAATAGCCTGCGGCTTCTCGATCTTGGCCATCACCAGCGCGCGGCCGCGCGCGATCTTCTTCACCTCGGCCACGTCCTCGGCGCGCTGCACGAACGACACGGCGACCCAGTCGACGCCGGCATTGAGGCCAGCCTCGAGGTCGGAACGATCCTTCGGAGTCATTGCCGAGACAGGGATCTCGGTGTTCGGAAGGCTGACGCCTTTTCGGTTGGAGATGCGGCCGGCGACATCGACGATGGCGCGTGCGCTCGTCGCGGTGGCCGCCACGATATGCAGGCGCACCTTGCCATCGTCGATGAGCACGACATGGCCCGGTTGCAGCGCCTGAAGAATTTCGGGATGCGGCAGATGCACGCGGTGGATGTCGCCGGGCGCCGGATCGGCGTCGAGCGTGAAATCGGCGCCTTTCTTCAGCATGACCGCGCCTTCATGGAACGTGCCGATGCGCAGCTTCGGGCCCTGCAAGTCGACCAGAATGCCGATCGGCCGGCCGCTTTCCTTCTCGATCTCGCGGATCATGGCGATGCGCTCGCGCATGCCGTCGTGATCGGCGTGGCTCATGTTGATGCGGAAGACGTCGGCGCCGGCGTCGTGGAGGGCGGCGATGGTCGCCTTGTCGGCTGAGGCCGGTCCCAGGGTCGCCAGGATCTTGCAGCGGCGCAATCGTCTCATATCGGTCTGTCGTCTTTCTGTGGCGCCTGCCCCTTGGCGCGTTCGATTATCTGGTCTGGCCGGGATCCGTCAGCTGTACGGTCCAGCTACGGGCGTCCTTGCCGGTGTCGACTTCGAAGAAGCCGGTGCGATCGAAGCCGCGGACGTAGCAGTTCTCGCGCCCGTCGATCTTGAACTCGCGATCGCGGGTGCACATGAAGGCCTTGCCCTTCCATTCCCCGCCCTTCTCGTCCATCGCGTAGACGTAATAGAATTCGGCGGCCAGCGGACCGCGCAGCAGCGTTTCGCAATTCGAGGGCTTGAGGTTCCACCAGCCCTCGCTCACCCAATTGTCGCCGTCGGTATAGGCGAGCGA
>CAMFKC010000546.1 GCA_945956975.1 uncultured Methylocystaceae bacterium
CGGCAGCACGCCGCCGGCGGAAATGTTGGCGTTCTTGAGGAGATCATAGGCGACGAATTTGTCGTTCGACGTCGCTTCCGGGTCGTCCAGAATTTTGGCGAGCTGCGCGAGATGGCCAGGGCGCAGCAGATGGTTGGAATCCACCGTCGCCTCTTCCGCGAGCTTGCGGATCGCCTCGCGGTCGACGACGAGAAATTCGTGATCGCCCATCTTCTCGACGCGCACGCCCTCCGTGGTCACGAGGCGATAGGGCGTCTTGTCTTCGCCCAGCGGAAACAGGGGGGAGTGCTGATAGGTCATGGGATGCCCGGTCGCGTGGATTTCGCGGGCTTTCTAGGCCCGCGGGACCGGGAAGGGAAGGGGGCCTCTTGGACCGCGAGCCTTCAGGCTCGCCCGGGCTGAAAAGCGAGCCTGAAGGCTCGCGGTCCAGTTATGGATGCAGCACGATCCGGCCAATCGCCCGGCGCTCGGCAATGTCCCGCAGCGCCTGCGCGGCCTCGACCAGCGGATAGGCCTTGCTGACATGGGGGCGGATGACCTTGGTCAGCGCCTCCATTTCCGGGGTCTCGCGCGCCCGCACATCCGGAAAGTGTCGCACGAACTCCCCAGCGCGCACACCGATCAGCGTGACGCATTTGATCAGCACGCGATTGCCGGGGTAGTTCGGATTGTCGCCGGCAAAGCCGATCAGCAGGATGCGACCGGCAAACGCGATCGACCGCAGCGCGACCTCGGCAGGCAGGCCGACGGGATCATAGATGCAATTGACGCCCTTGCCGCCCGTGAGCGCGCGGACGGTGTCGTCGATCTTCTGCTCCGACGAGTTGATCACATGCGTTGCGCCCGCGGCTTTCGCCGCCGCGCACTTCTCGGCCGTCGAGCACACCGCGAAGACCTCCGCGCCGACATGCGCGGCGAGCGCCACCGCCGCCATGCCGACGCCGCCGGCCGCGCCGGTGATCAGCACGCGCTCGCCCTTCTGCAGGCGGCCTTGCGTGATCAGCCCGTGATAGGACGTCACGAGCCCGACCGAATAGGTCGCGGCCTCGTCGTAATTGTAATGCGCCGGCGCAGGCACCAGTTCGTTGGGGTTGCCGACGCCCTGCTCGGCGAAGCACCCGGTCTTGCGCCGCAGGATCACGCGGTCGCCGACTTTGACTTTCGCGCCCTCGGCAACCTCGATCACGTCGCCCGCGGATTCGAAACCCGGCACGAAGGGCAGTTCCGGCTTGAACTGGTATTTGCCCGCGACCATCAGCAGGTCCGGAAAATTCACGCCGCAGGAACGGATGCGCACGCGCGCCTGTCCGGGCTGGAGGGCGGGGGCGTCGAATTCCTCGACACGCAGGACTTCGGGTGGCCCGAGTTCTGGGCAGACGATGGCGCGGTATTTCATGTGGCTAGAACTAGTCCTCTGCGCCGTCATTGCGAGCGTAGCGAAGCAATCCAGAGCCAAGACCCGGCTCTGGATTGCTTCGTCGCTACGCTCCTCGCAATGACGGGAATGATTGCGCTTGCAGCCTACCCCTCGACGACAATCACATCCTCGTCGGGGCTCGCCGCATACAGCCGCTCCACCAGCGCATTCCTGCGCTCCAGCGCGGCGCGCTGGTTGATGTAGCCCTTGTCGGTGAGTTCGTTGCCGTCGATCGACGGCGGCTCGGTCATCAGCATCACGCGCGCAATGCGCATGGAAGACCCCTGCGTCTGCGCATTGTGCGCGTGTAGGCTCTTGCGCAGGTGCTCCTTGATCAGGGGATCGTGCACGAGATCTGCGAGCGGCGCATCGACCTTGCCGGCGACGAGGCGGCAGGCCTCGAGGTTCGGCCAGGCGAGCAGCGCGACATATTCGCGGTCCTGACCCGCCACCAGCGCGTCCTGGATGACGGGGCTCGCCGCAGCGATCGCGGCCACGCGCAGCGATCCCACATGCACGAACGTGCCTGACGTCAGTTTGAAGTCTTCCACCACGCGGCCGGCGAAGATCAGGCCCTTGGCCGGATCGTTCGGGTCCACGAATGTGCCGGCGTCGCCGATCTTGTAATAGCCTTCCTCATCGAAGGCCTTCGCGGTGAGATCGGGCTGGCGGTAATAGCCCGGCGTCACGATCACCGAGCGGATCCGCATTTCGTATTTCGGACCGGCGGGCACCATCTTCAGTTCGACGCCGGGATGCGGCAGGCCGATCAGGCCGACGCGCTCCGTCTCCCAATAGGTGGAGGTCGCGGTCGGCGCTGTCTCCGTGGAGCCCCAGCCCGTGAAGAAAACGATGCGGTGCCCCGTATATTTCACCGCAAGCCGCTGCATGCGCGTGTAGAGATCGTCCGGCAGCGTCGCGCCGCCGTAGCCGAGAATGCCGAGATCCTTGAAGAAGGAGCGCGCCAGCGCATCGTCGTTCTCGAGGGCCGTCGCCAGCACCGCGAAGCCCGCCGGCACGTTGGTGTAATAGGTCGGCGAAATCTCCTTCAGGTTGCGCAGCGTCTCGTCGAACATGCCGGGCACCGGGCGCCCGTCGTCGATGTAGAGCGTGCCGCCTTCCGCCAGCAGCGCATGGAAGCCGGCGTTGCCGCCCATCGTGTGGTTCCACGGCAGCCAGTCGAGCACGACCATGCGCGGGTCGGTGTCCTTCCGCTTGCGCGTCATCTGCCCCATCACGACATTGGCGCACATCATTTCCTGCGTGTTGATGACGCCCTTGGGCACGCCGGTCGAGCCGGAGGTGAACAGGAT
>CAMFKC010000547.1 GCA_945956975.1 uncultured Methylocystaceae bacterium
TCGAACAGCCATTGCCCGCAGGCGCCGACGACGCCTTGGCGCGCGTGCGGCAGCCGATTCCGGTCTGCGCCGACGAAAGCGTGCACGACCGCGCAGGCCTGGCGGCGCTGAAGGACCGCTACGACGCAGTCAACATCAAGCTCGACAAGACAGGCGGACTCACGGAGGCGCTGGCGCTTGCGGCCGAGGCGGAACGTCTCGGCTTTTCGCTCTTCGTGGGCTGCATGGTCGGAACTTCGCTCGCCATGGCGCCGGCCATGCTGCTGACGCCGCGCGCAGCCTTCGTCGATCTCGACGGGCCGCTGTTGCTGGCGCGCGACCGGGAGCCGGGGCTTCATTACGATGGCTCTCTCGTCCATGCGCCGCGCCCGGAATTGTGGGGCTAGAGGGCAGGAGCCGACCGAAAGCTCCTTAAACCGATGTTCATGGACACGGCTTAACGTATCGAGATCGCATATCGTCCTTCGGCGCGGTCTTATGCCTATCAAGCTGTTTCGCAACGTCCTTCGCGACGTTCAACCCTTTTTGCATCATTCTGGAGGGACTGTCGCCATCCTGTTCGCGGTGGCGCTTTTTCCCATTCTGATGGCGGCGGGCGGGGCCATCGACTACGCCGCGACGATCCGCGCGCGGCAGTCCATCGACTCGCTGGCTGATTCTGCGGCGCTTGCCGCAGCCGAGGTCGCCGCCCAGCAATACAGGGCCGGCAATTCCGGCTGGAACGCCGCCGCTGTCACGGCGGGCCAGAAATCGTTCGCCGCGGGAATGATGACCAGCCGAGCCGACGTGACGATCGCCGCCCCGACGGTGACCGTCTCCATGAACGGCCAGACCATGTCCGCCTCGGTGACCTACAGCGCGGCGGTCAGGACCAACCTGCTGCGGATCGCGCGCATCAATACGATGGCGGTCCGCAATACGATGTCGACCAGCGTCACCGTCGCCAAATATACGGACCTGCACATCGTGATCGACAATTCGCAGTCGATGGGCATGGCGGCCTCGGCGGCGGATGAAAACATCATCCAGACCAAGCTCGGTACGACCTGTTTCCTGGGCTGCCACATCAATGCATTCGCAGGATCGGACACCGCGGCCACCTATCGCGCAGCCGGCGCGACGCTTCGCATCGACGTCATCAAGGCGGCGGTCGTCCAATCGCTCACCAACCTCATGACATCGACCGCATCGGGCACGGTACGGGTCGCGATCTACACGTTGAACAACACGCTCACGCAGGTGTTTCCGCTGTCGAGCAACCTCTCGGCTGCAATCGTGGCGGCCAGTTCGGTCGATCTTTCGACAGACAGCGGCGGCACGAACATCACCTATTCGCTGAATTCGCTCAACGCCACGCTGCCAACGCCGGGCAACGGCATGAACGCCGCAAGCCCGAAGGGCGCCGTGCTTCTCTTCACCGATGCGGTGCAGGACCACGAGCAATTCACGCTCGCCACGGGCGTGTGGGCCAACGACCCGAACTGGGTTCCGTATTCGCCGTCGGTTTACAACCAATGGGATTATCAGCCGATCGATCCCGGCGGTTGCGCGCCGATCAAGTCCAGGGGCTATTCGATGCTGGTCCTGAACGCGCAATACGTGATCACCTCGACGGATCTTGCCGAGCAGAGCCGCTACGCCGACATCCAGAACATCGTGCTGCCGGCCGTGCCCGGCAATATTGCAGCATGCTCATCGGGTACGGGCTATTATTATTCGGCGAATTCGCCGGCGCAGATCACCTCGGCGGTCACCAACATGTTCGCCAGCGCCGCCAACAATATCGCGCGCCTGACGCAGTGACCGGCGCTGCTGGAAGCAGCGCGCGCCCGCCCGATATAAGTGCGACGACGCGCCTCGCGCGCCGAAACGCACGGGAGGCGGGCGATGAGGCTTCTTGCATTGATCGGATTGCTGGCGATTGCCGGCCTCGTCGCAGCAGGCGGGTTTTTCCTCGGCGGCTTTTTCGATATTTCCACCTCATGGGAAGATCCGGCGCCAGTGAACAGGGCGATCGCGCAGGCGCGCAATGCGTCGATCGCGCGCCATGCGACGGACACGCCGCCAGGCGACCTCGCCGCGCCGCAGCGCGTGCAGGCGGGCGCGCGCACGTTCGCGCAGCTCGGCTGCGCAAATTGCCACGGCGCGCCCGGCGTGAAGTGGCAGAAGTTCTCGGAAGGCATGAATCCTGCGCCGCCCGACCTGAAAGAAGAAGCCGCGCATCTGTCGCCGCAACAGGTTTTCTGGGTCGTGAAGAACGGCATTCGCATGACGGGCATGCCGGGCTTTCGCGACGCAGCGGCGGACGACGCCCTATGGTCGGTCGCGGCGTTCGTGAAAAAATTGCCGGAGGTTTCGGACGGCGATTACGCGACCTGGACGGCGCCGCCCCCGCCGGCGGAGCCCCCAAAGCCGCAATAACTATCCGGCGCGCAGGCTGCGGCAAGTGGAACGCATGACGCGCGCGGCTCATCGCGTCTTGCGCAGCGGCGCCGTCGTTGTCGGAATTGCGGCTTCTCTTCTGTTCATCGCCGTTGGCCTCGCCTTCGAATTGCAGACCTATGGCGATGGCTCGATCTTCTCCTATGCGGTCGCGACCCGCGAAGTCTGGGCTTTCCACTGGCATAATATCGCTACGCGCGCGGCGACTTATGCGCTGACCCTCGCGCCGGGCGAGCTCGCCGTTGCGGCGACCGGCGCGCCGTCGGCTGGCGTTTTCGTCTATGGG
>CAMFKC010000548.1 GCA_945956975.1 uncultured Methylocystaceae bacterium
GGCTTCGGCTTGGCGGCGACGGCAGGCGTCGTGACCTGCGGCGGCGCGAATCCAGCCGAATCGCCCGAGGGAGCAGGCGCAGGCGTGGGCGCCGGGGCGGCGGAGGGCGCCGATGGGGGCGTCGGAAGAGGCGTGAATGTGTTGGCGGGAGGCGCGACTGGAGTGATAGGGGGCGCCATCTGGCCGGGGGCAGGCTGCGCAAACGCAATCGTCCCGGCGAGCATCGCCGCCATACCGCTTGCCAGACCGATCGCCCGCTGGGCCTTCTTGAAATTCATGTTTCGCCTACTCGCGCCGATACGCAGACACCGTTTACCGGAATTTATCCATAAGACGGTGAACGCGCGGTTTCCAGCGCAAACAAGCTGCCGAAAACGGCCTAGCGGCCTGTTTTCTGCCCCTCTCGAGGCGGTTCATCGCCGGTGATGCCGCCGCCGGGCTGGATTTCGGCCGGCGTGTCGCTGGCCGGAAAGCTTTCCTTCAAACCTTCGTCCAGCCGACGCTTTTCCTTCGATCCCTGCTGCCGCTGCCTGCGCTTTGCTTCGCCCATGTGACCCTCCAATGGGGTCGAAACGTGGCGAGGCCGGCTTGGTTTCAGGCGGCGTCGACGATCACGATGTGCAGCTTGCGTGGCCCGTGCGCGCCCAGAAGCATGGTCTGGGCGATGTCGGCGGATCGCGAGGGGCCGGTGATCATGTTGACCGTGCGGGGCATTTGGCCCTTGCCGTATTTGGCGCGCAGCCGGTCGAACACGCTCTCGTAGTCGCCCTCGAGGTCCGCCCCCGACAACACGACAATGTGATTGTCCGGCAGGAAATTGAGCGTCGAGGGATTTTCCGGCCCGGAGGTCATGATCAGCGTGCCGGATTCCGCCACGCCCGAGAAGGCGTGCGAAACCGCGTTGAGATCGCGCCCGTCGGAGCGGCCCTTGGCGAGATCGAGCGCCGTGCTCTCCCACGGCATGGCGGCAAGGCGCGGATCCTCGCCCATGCGCAGCGTCGCGGGCAGGTTGTTGTCGCGCAGCCAGCGTGCGGCCTCTGCGGGAACGTCGCCCGCGCTCTGCACCACGGCGACGCTGGCGAAGGCGCTCTCGGCCATCTTCTTGAACAGGCCGATCCGTTCCTTCGGGTCGAGCTGCCCGCGCGCAGGCACGACGCCGCGCGGCGAACCGGACAGGCGCGCAGCCACGGCGGCGCGGCGGGGACCTTCGCTGCCGTTGACCTTCAGCGAACGCCGCACGCTCGCGAGGATTTCGTCGCGCGCGCTCACTTGGCCGCCCTCCGCTTCTTCCATTCGCTCTGGAACGTCTTGCCCTGCGGCGCCGGCAGGTCGCGCCAGTCGGTCCAGCCCGAGGCCAGCGGCATCGCCCGGAACTTGCCGGTCTTGCGCGCATAGAAGCCCATGACGTGCATGGCGATGCGCGTGCCGAACCGGTAGAGCGCCGGGCGCTTGGCCACCCACGCCCACAGCCCGAGCCCGTAGCGCGCGGCGGAGGGCTGCAGGTGCCGTTCGAATTCGCGCTCGCGCCAGTGGCGCATCATGCCGGGCAGGGGAATGCGCATCGGGCAGACGCTCTCGCAGCGCCCGCAGAAGGTGGAGGCGTTGGGCAATTGCCCGCCCTTTTCCACGCCGATCAGCGAAGGCGTCAGCACCGCGCCCATCGGTCCCGGATAGACCCAGCCGTAAGCATGGCCGCCGACAGCGTGATAGACGGGGCAATGGTTCATGCAGGCGCCGCAGCGGATGCAGCGCAGCATCTCCTGGAAGTCCGTGCCGATCATCGAGGAACGGCCGTTGTCGAGAAGGACGACGTGATATTCCTCGGGACCGTCGACGTCGCCCGGCCGGCGCGGCCCGGTCGACAGCGTCGTATAGACGCTCATCTCCTGCCCCGTTGCGGAGCGCGCGAGCACGCGCAGCAATTGCGAGACGTCTTCCAGCGTCGGCGTGATCTTCTCGATCGACGCGACGACGATATGGCACTTCGGCAGAAGCTGCGTCAGGTCGCCGTTGCCTTCGTTGGTGACGATGATCGACGTGCCGGTCTCCGCGATCAGGAAATTCGCGCCGGTGATGCCGATGTCGGCGGCCAGGAATTTTTCACGCAGGATGCCGCGCGCTTCGGTCAGCAGTTGCGTCGGCTCGGTGAGGTCGCGGTCGGCCGGCAGATGTGTGTGCGCGCGCCGGAAATCGCCTTCCACCTGGTCCTTGGTGAGGTGAACGGCGGGGCCGATGATGTGCGAGGGAATCTCGCCGCGCAGCTGGATGATATATTCGCCGAGATCGGTCTCGACCGGCGTGACGCCAGCCTTCTCCATGGCCTCGTTTAGCGCGATCTCCTCGGAGATCATGCTCTTGCCCTTGGTGACCGTCTTCGCGCCGCGCGCCTTGCAGATGTCGAGGATGACATTGCGCGCTTCCTCGGCCGTGCGCGCGAAATGCACATGGCCGCCGGACTCCGTCACCTTCTTTTCGTAGGCCTCGAGATAGAGGTCGAGATGGGCGAGGGTGTGGTTCTTGATGTCGCGTGCGCTGTCGCGCAGCGCCTCGAATTCCGGCAGCTTGGAAATGGCCGCCGCGCGCGAGGCGGTGAAGCCGACGCGCAGCTTGCCCATCGCTTCCTGCAATTGCGGATCGCCCAGCGCCTTGTGGGCATTGTCCTTGAACTGCGGCGTCGTGGGATTGGCGTGGATGCTCATGCGGCGAGGCCCCCTCCCTTTCCC
>CAMFKC010000549.1 GCA_945956975.1 uncultured Methylocystaceae bacterium
GCCGTCGATTCGCCGAGCGCGGACCGCGCGATTTCCGCAATGCCGCCGATCGACCCCGCAAGGCCCGCGAGATCCATCGGCAGGATGAATGTCTTCTGGTTCGGCGCCTTGGCGAAGGAATCGAGCGCGCGCACGTATTTTTCCGCGACGAAGTAATTGAGCGCCGCAATGTCGCCGCTGCCGATCGCCTCCGACACCATGCGCGTCGCCTCGGCCTCCGCCTGCGCGGAGCGCTCGCGCGCTTCCGCGTCGCGGAACGCGGCTTCCTTGCGGCCCTCGGCGTCGAGCACGACAGATTGCTTGCGGCCTTCGGCGCGCAGGATTTCGGCCTGCCGCAGGCCCTCGGCCTCGAGGATGTTCGCGCGCTTTTCGCGTTCGGCCTTCATCTGGCGAGCCATGGATTCCACGAGATCGCGCGGCGGCACGATGTCCTTGATCTCGATGCGCGTCGCCTTCACGCCCCAGGGTTCGACCGCCTGATCCACCACGCCGAGCAGGCTCTGGTTGATCTGGTCGCGATGCGACAGCAACTGGTCGAGATCCATCGAGCCCATGACGGTGCGGATGTTGGTCATGATGAGATTGAGCAGCGCGATCTCGAGATTGGAGACTTCATAAGAGGCGCGCGCGGCGTCGAGCACCTGGAAGAAGGCGACGCCATCCGCCGTGACGGACGCATTGTCCTTCGTGATCACCTCCTGCGAGGGCACGTCCAGAACCTGCTCCATCATGTTCATCTTGCGACCGACGCGGTCGATCCACGGCATGATGAGCGCAAGGCCTGGCTGCAGGGTGGTGTGATACTTGCCGAAGCGTTCGACCGTATAGTTGAAGCCCTGCGGCACCTGCCGCACGCCCATCATCAGCGTGAGGATGACGAGCACGACGATGGCGACCGCGACGATGCTGAACCCGGCGAACATGTTGATCTCCATGGAGCGGACTCGGACGTTCGATATACGGGAACGCTAAAGGATCGGCGCCGCAAATGACGTGCGCTTTGGCGCCCGGCGTTGAGGATTCGGCAAGTATCTTGGACGCGGCAGTGGGAGATGTCATCCCTGCTGGCGGTTGGCTGCAGTATCAATAGCTCTTTCGCGGAGAGCCAAAGCGGCAACAGCAAGCCTCATCCTGAGGAGCGCCGAAGGCGCGTCTCGAAGGATGGCGTCGCCAGAAACCGGGGCGTCGCCGCCCTTCGAGACGCCGCTGCGCGGCTCCTCAGGACGAGGATTCGTGTTTCGAGCCGCAATCTCCGTGCGACTGCGTCCGGTGAACCTTATCTCCCCACCGGCGCTGGCTGGAACATCACGTCCCGGTCGGCAGGCCACTTCATCCGCCACGCGAGCCGGATCTCTTTCTGCTCCTGCGGCTTGAGGTCGAACGTCCACGACATCACGCCCCTCTTGTCGCCGACCTGCTTGTCGGTGGGCGGCGTCGTCTGCGACAGCTGCTCGACCGTGATCGCGGAATTCTCCGAGAAGGGGATGCGGTCCACGACCACCGCCTTGATCGGGAAATCGTGCAGGTTCTTGATCGTGGTCTTGTAGTCGCGCTGATCGATCTTGGTCTGGTTGTACCAGGTCGGTTCGTTCTCCTTGCGCTTGACCGGCGCGCGCACGACGGTCACGCGATCGTCCGCGCCGAAGCCGAGGTCGAAGCCGTCGCCCGGCGCCACGGCGCCGAGCGAGGCCTGCCCGACGAAGGCGCCATCGCGCTGCACGGACACAGGCCCGGGAAGCAGCGGCGCCTCTTCGCCATTGTCGAAATGCGCTTCGAGATAGGCCGTGGGATCCAGCGCCGGCGACGTCTTGATGACCAGCGAGGGCTCGTAGCGCTTTGTCCCGAGCGCAAAATTCTTCGTCGCGCCATCGGCCGGCACGGCGATTCGGCCCGGGACGACGAAGCTCGCCTGCCACGCGTCGGCCTGCAACACGCTCTGCTGCTCGAAGGCCTGCACCTGCGGCGCCGGCGCGGCAGGCGCAGCGGCTGGCTCGTTGGCGCGGGAGGCGTCCGCGCTCTTCATCATCGGCTGAGCCTCGCGGCGCGCCATGCCGGCGGCCATCGGAACCGGCGGCTCCCAGAAAGCGATGCGCTCGGGCTGCACGACCGGCGCCTGTGCGCCGCGCAGCGCGCGCGTGGTGGAGACCGCGAGCGTCACGTCGCTCCAGTCCTCGCCGGTGCGCTGGACGATCTGCGCGCGCCGCACGAGATCGAGAGCAGGTTTCCGGCCGGCGCCGCCGGTATCGAGCTTCGCGTCGTAGGCCGGCCGCCACGAGGCGCCGCTGACCCGATAGGCGACGGAGAGCTTCGCCTTGGTCGCGCTGGCCGCGTCGAGCGCAATCGTCACATCGCGCATCGGCGGCTTTTGTTGCTGGCGCGGACGGCTTGCCTCCACCGCCTTGATCTCCTCGTCGAGATCGCGCGCCCGCGCACGCGCCGCGCGCAGATCGTCGCCGACCTTGGCCAGCGCTGCGCCGACCGTATCGAAAGCGCTGTTCCACTGGCCGATGTCGAGCGGCTTCGATTCGGCCGAAAGTTTCTCCGGCGAGGATTGCGCGAAGCGCCGGATCATCTCGCTCTTGACCGTCAGGGCGTCGATCGAGACCTGCCATCCCTCGCGATCGGCGCGCAGCCCCTTCAGCTTGGATTCGATCGCCGTATCGGTTTTGGTGTCGGCGGGCGCGAGCCGCGCCTCGACCGCCCCGATGC
>CAMFKC010000550.1 GCA_945956975.1 uncultured Methylocystaceae bacterium
GCGACGATCAGCGTGTCGCAAGCCTCCGCCGCCGCCAGCCCCTCGGCGACGACCGCGAGGCCGCAGGAGGCCCGCACCGCGCCTGGCCGCGCGGCGACGATCCGCAGCCGATAGGCGCCCGGCCGGTAGCGCGCGGCGATCTCGAAGGCGGCGAGCGGGCCCGTCGTGTCGAGGATCTGGAAATCCTCGAACACGAGAAAGGCGATCTCACGCGTCAGCATGGCATTAAACGAGGGAATATAGTCATTTCCGCCAGAGCCTATCCGGTCCAGATTGGCGGCGTCAAACGGAGGCAGCCATGTCCGAACCCTTCCGCGTCGTTTTCGCCATCTATCCGCGGCTGACCCAACTCGACTTCACCGGCCCGTTCGAGATTTTGGCGCGCCTGCCGGGCGCCGAGACGATCGTCGCCTCGCGCGACGGCGGCGCGATCCGCAGCGACACCGGGCTGGAAATTGGGGCGACGCGCAAGCTGGCCGAGATCGAGCGCTGCGACCTGATCTGCGTGCCCGGCGGGCCCGGCGTCGAGGCGGCCTCGGTCGACCCGGTCTTTCTCGCCGAACTGAAGCGCCTGGCGTCCGGCGCCCGCTACGTCACCTCGGTCTGCAACGGTTCGCTCATCCTCGGCGCGGCCGGCCTGCTGAAGGGAAAGCGCGCCGCCTGCCACTGGGCCTGGCGCGACCTGCTGCCGACCTTCGGCGCGATCCCGGTCGCCGACCGCGTCGTGCGCGACGGAAACATCATCACCGGCGGCGGGGTGACGGCGGGCATCGATTTCGCGCTGACGGTCATGGCCGACATAGCCGGAGAACAGATCGCGCGCGCCATCCAGCTCTCGGTGGAATATGCGCCGGCGCCGCCATTTGATTCAGGCACGCCGGAAAGCGCAGGCGCGGAAACCACCGGCCTCGTGACCGCGCGGATGACGAGCCGGAAGGAGAGCTTCGTGCGGGCGCATGCCGCGTCGGCCGCGGCGGAATAGGCTCAATCCGCAGGCTTCTGCGCCGCCATCATGTAGTTGACGCTGCAATCCTCCGATGTCCGCCACTCGTCGAAGATCGGGTGATAGACGACGCCGGTCTGGTCGTAGATCTCGAGCCCCGCCGTGCGGAAATCCTTCGCTAATTCCCCAGGCGTCACGAACTGGTCCCAGTTGTGGGTGCCGGGCTTCACCCAGCGCAGGATGTATTCCGCGCCGACGATGGCGAGCGCGTAGGACTTCGCCGTGCGGTTGAGCGTGGCGGCGAAGAGGAAGCCGCCGGGGCGCACGAGGCTTGCGGCGGTGGCGATGAAGGCGCTGCGGTCGTTGACGTGCTCGACCACCTCCATGATCAGCACGGCGTCGTATTGCGCGCCGGTCTCCGCGAGTTCCTCGGCGGTCATGGCGCGATAGTCGATCGAAAGGCCGGATTTTTCCGCGTGGGCCTTTGCGACTTCGATGTTCATGGGCGCGGGATCGACCGAGGTCATCTGCGCGCCGAGCGCGGCCAAGGGCTCGGACAGGATGCCCGCGCCGCAGCCGATGTCGAGGAGGCGGAGGCCGGAGAGGGGGCCATGTCCACCCGCACCCTCATCCTGAGGAGCGCCCGCAGGGCGCGTCTCGAAGGATGGCCGAGCCTCCGGGCCTTTGCCCGTGCTTCGAGACGGCCGCTGCGCGGCCTCCTCAGCATGAGGGGTCTGAATCTCGCTGACCAAAATCTCCCGGATATACGCCACCCGCGTCGGGTTCAGCTTGTGCAGCGCGCGCATCGGTCCCCAGAGGTCCCACCATTCCTCGCCCAGCGCATTGAACCGGGCGACGTCGGCCGGATCGACGCTCGCGCTGTGCGGCGTCTCGGCGGACTTTCGGACTCTGGTTGCGGCTTTCGCCATGCGGCTTCCTCGGGGCAAACGGTGGGCGGCCTGCGCGATTGACAGGCGCCGGTGAGCCCGTATGTATACGCCGCCTTCGGACGGGGCGCGAGACGAACGGCCCGCGTCATAGCTTCGCAAGGTTCGAAAAACCCTTCGGAGCGTCATGTCCGGTCAGGCAAAACCCCGTCTCGTCATGAAGTTCGGCGGCACCTCCGTCGCCAATGTCGAGCGCATCCGCAACGTCGCCCGCCACGTGCAGCGCGAGGTCGAGGCCGGCTTCGACGTGGCCGTCGTGGTGTCGGCCATGTCCGGCAAGACGAACGAGCTGGTGGCCTGGTGCAAGGAGGCCGCGCCCCTGCACGACGCCCGCGAATATGACGCGATCGTCGCCTCGGGCGAGCAGGTGACCTCCGGCCTGCTGGCCATCGTGCTGCAGGACATGGGCATCCAGGCCCGCTCCTGGCAGGGCTGGCAGATTCCGATCCTGACCGACGGCGCGCACGGCTCGGCCCGCATCGAGAGCATCGACGGCTCGAAGATCATTCAGCACTTCACCGAGCGCAACGAGGTCGCCGTCGTCGCCGGCTTCCAGGGCATGCACGGGCCGACCGGGCGCATCGCCACGCTCGGCCGCGGCGGTTCGGACACGAGCGCCGTGGCCATCGCCGCGGCCATCGGCGCCGTGCGCTGCGACATCTACACGGACGTGGACGGCGTCTACACGACCGATCCGCGCATCGTCCCCAAGGCCAAGCGCCTCGACAAGGTCGCCTTCGAGGAAATGCTCGAAATGGCGTCCCTCGGCGCCAAGGTCCTGCAAGTCCGGTCCGTCGAGGTCGCCATGGTGCACAAGG
>CAMFKC010000551.1 GCA_945956975.1 uncultured Methylocystaceae bacterium
GGGGGAGGGTCTTCGACATTTCCCGCGGCTGTGGCTCGACGAAGGTCACGAGCGCCCACATGCCGCCATAGGCGATGCCCGCCAGGACGCCCACGACGATCAAAAAGCGGAAAAGGCTCGGCAAATCGCTCACCCTCGAAAGCGCCCGAACATAGGCCGCGCCCGTTCCTGCGCGCAACACCATCGCGCGAGCGCAGACCGATCCAGATTTCAGCCGGGCCGCGCGTGTGCTACAGACCGGCCATGCAGCCGACAACCACAGGCGTCGCCATTGCCCCGCCGCGCGCGCCGCTGACGCGCGAGCGCGCGCTCGTGGCCGCGCTCGGCACTCGTTCGATCGTGCTTGTCGGAATGATGGGCTGCGGCAAGACTTCTGCAGGGCGGCGGCTTGCCGAACGGCTCGGCCTGCCCTTCGTCGACGCGGATCACGAGATCGAAGCCGCTCACCAGATGTCGATCTCGGAGATTTTTGCGCGCTACGGCGAGCCGTACTTTCGTGATGGCGAGCGCCGCGTGATGGCGCGATTGCTCGCAAGCGGCCCGAATGTCATTGCGACCGGCGGCGGCGCCTTCATGAACGAGCAGACGCAGGCGCGAATTGCGGAATCTGGCATATCCGTGTGGCTGAGAGCCGAGTTCGACGTGCTGATGAAGCGCGTCCGGCGTCGCCCGACGCGGCCGCTTCTGCAAAATCCCGATCCCGAGGGAACGCTGCGCCGATTGATGGACGATCGATACCCGGTCTATGCGAAGGCCGACGTGACGGTGGAAACGCGCGACGCGCATTTCGACGCCGTAGTCGAGGATGTGATGAACGCGCTGGAAAGACATGTCGAATCGCTCGCTCACCCCGCGCGCCCGGCGCCGGAGTTGGTGCGGGTCGAGCTTACGGACCGCAGCTACGACATCGTCATCGGCGACGGGCTGATCGCCGAAGCGGGCGCCCGGATCGCGGCGCTTGCGACCAAGGCCGCTTGCGCCGTCGTCACCGACGAAAACGTCGCGCGGGCCCATCTGCCGGCGCTGCAAGCGAGCCTGGATGCAGCCGGGGTGCGTCATTCAGCGATCATCGTGCCGCCGGGAGAAAGCACCAAGCGCTACGAATGGTTCGAGCGCGTCTGCGAGGGCATCATCGGCGCGAAGATCGAGCGCGGCGATTTCGTCGTCGCGCTGGGCGGCGGCGTGGTCGGGGATCTCGCAGGCTTTGCGGCGGCCTCGGTCCGTCGCGGCGTGCGCTTCGTGCAGATCCCGACATCTCTCCTGTCGCAGGTCGATTCCTCGGTCGGCGGCAAGACCGGCATCAATTCGCCGCAAGGCAAGAACCTGATCGGCGCCTTCTATCAGCCGGCGCTGGTGCTGGCCGACACCGGCGCGCTCGCGACCCTTCCCGAGCGCGAATTTCGCGCGGGCTATGCGGAAGTCGCGAAATACGGCCTGATCGACGCGCCGGATTTCTTCGCCTGGCTCGAACAGAACTGGCGGGCGGTGTTTGCCGGCGGTCGCGAGCGGGTCGAGGCCATCGCGCGCTCCTGCGCGTCCAAGGCGGCGGTCGTGGCGCGCGACGAGACCGAACAAGGCGACCGCGCGCTGCTCAATCTGGGCCATACATTCGGCCACGCTCTGGAGCGCCTCGTCCACTACGACGGCGCACGGCTGGTGCATGGCGAAGGCGTGGCGATCGGGATGGCCTGCGCCTTCCGCTTTTCCGTCCAGCGCGGCCTTTGCGCCGGGCAGGACGCGGAGCGGGTGGCGGGCCATCTGCGCACTGTCGGCCTGCCGACGCGCATCAACGAGATTTCGGGGTGGAGCGCGGGTCCGGACGCGATTCTCGAGGCCATGTATCAGGACAAGAAGGTCCAGCACGGCTCGCTGACCTTCATTCTGGCGCGTGGCATCGGGCAGTCGTTCATCGCCAAGGGCGTGGACCCCGGCGAGGTGCGCGCCTTCCTCGAAAGCGAACTGGCAGCGCCTTGAGCGCGGCAATCTGGCGCGCTGCGGTAGCGTGACGGCGCGCGCCTTCCTATTCTTGGGCCTTCGAGCCGGCGCGAACCGACGACCGGCGAAAACGTGGATGAACACATCATGGAAGGGGCGTTAGGCGAGCCTCTGTCGATCAATCCCTGGACCGCAGCGGCCATCGTTGCTGTCTGCATCCTGGCTTCCGCCTTCTTCTCAGGGTCGGAAACCGCTCTTACCGCAGCGTCGCGGGCGAAGATGCATGCGCTGGAAAAGGGCGGCGACAATCGGGCTGCGACGGTCAACCGGTTGCTGCAATCGCGCGACCGGTTCATCGGGGCCATGCTGCTCGGCAATACGATGGTCAACATCGCCTCCTCAGCGGTGGCGACGAGCCTGCTGGTGGCCCTGTTTGGCGAAAAGGGCGCGATCTACGCCACCTTCCTGATGACCGCGTTGCTGCTGATCTTCGCCGAAGTCATGCCGAAGACGATCGCCATCAACTATCCCGAGCGCATGTCGCTCGCCGTGTCACGGGTCGTCGCGGCCGCCGTCGCCGTCTTCGGCCCTGTCCTTTTCGCGGTCGAGGCGATCGTCCATGGGCTGCTGCGCTTGATCGGGGTCAACATCGGCGCATCACATTCCGTGCTGGGCGGCCACGACGAACTCAAGAGCACGGTCGACTATCTCCACCAGGAAGGCGGCGTGGCGCGGGCCGACCGCGACATGTTCGGCGGGCTGTTGGACCT
>CAMFKC010000552.1 GCA_945956975.1 uncultured Methylocystaceae bacterium
GGATGGGCTGGCGCGTTGGTCCGCGCGCATCGAAGGCGAGAGCGTTGAAGTCCGTCCGCCGGACGGCGACTGGCGCGACGCCTTCGACGCGACGACGACAAGCCTGCTGAGCGAGCAGGTCGGCCGCCCCGTCGCGATCGCGCACGAAGAAGCCATTTCCCACTTCGACGCCGCGCCGCTTCATTTGATAACAAGCGCGGACCTCGCTGCGATCAGGCAATATTCAGGCGCGCAGCCTGCCTGCGAGACATTCCGCCCCAATATCCTCATCGACAGCGAAACACGGTCGACAGACCTGATCGGAAGGCGAGTGATGCTGGGTGCAGTCGAACTCGAAATCATCGCGCCGACCTAACGCTGCCTGATGGTGAATGTGACGCCGGAAGGCGAGCGCGGCCCGGACTTCCTGCGTCCGATCGCGCAGCGGATGGACGAATGTTTTGGCGTCTATGCGAATGTTGTTCGCATCGGACGCGTCGCGCGCGGCGATAAGCTCTCGACCATCGCCTGACCTGAGAGCCGGTAGACGAGCGGCGATGTTCTGGGCGCCCTACCTCCCCTTTATGGGGAGGTCGGCCAGCCGCGCAGCGGATGGACGGGTGGGGTTCAAACGACCGGGTCGGGAGTCGGGCTTTTCGATCCTATACTCCCACCCCACCCGGCTCGCTGCGCTCGCCACCCTCCCCATGAAGGGGAGGGAGGATGGCGCCCCAAAGCCCTCACTCCCCCAACACCGCCCGCGTCCGCCAATCCATCCGCACCGTCAGCAACCGCACGCAAAAATAAAACGCCACCGCGCCCCACGCGACCGGCCCCGCCGGTAACGCAAACCCGATCGTCAGGATCATGTAGAGCGCGCAGGCCAACGCCACGAGGATCGCGAGATACCGCCCGGGCTGCATGATCTCGGGGATCTCGCGCACGAGAATGTCGCGCAGCACGCCGCCGCCGACGCCGCCCACGCAGCCCACCAGCAGCACGCCCGGCAGCGGCAGGTTCGCGCGGCGGGCGAATTCGATGCTGACGACGGCGAAGGCCGGCGTGCCGACGGCGTCGACGAGTTCGATCAGCGTCTCGATCTTGCGCGCGCTGTGGAGGCGCTGCGCCAGTGTGATCGCGAAGATCGTCGTGCCGAGGATCAGCGGCAGGTAGAACGGGTTCGTCAGCACCGGCGGCAAGGTCTGCAGCAGCACGCCGTCGCGGATCATGCCGCCGCCGGCGGCCGCGACAAGCGCGGTCATGAAGACGCCCACGACATCGAAACGCTTGCGCAAGCCCACCAGCGCGCCCGACAGCGCCCAGGCGACGACGGCGACATAATCGAGCAGCGGCGGCGCCTGGAATTCGGCGGGCATGGTGGCTCCGGGTGTTTCCTCCAAGCCTTTGTCGCGCGGAGGGGCAAGGAGGGCAATCTGGCCGCTCTCCTTCTCCCCGTGGAAACGGGGAGAAGGTGGCGCGACGCGCCGGATGAGGGGCGTGGGGGAGCAGCAATCATCATCGCTGCTCCCCCGGCCCCTCACCCCGGCCCTCTCCCCCGTTCACGGGGGGCGGGAGAAGAATAGCGTCCACCGCGCGCGCCCCCAACAAAAGCCCCCAGTCCCCCGCCGATATAGACCACAAAACCACCGCGCCCATGCGCGGGCGGGCGCGCGCGAAAATGCTGGATGTGCTGCGCGCCGGCGGAAACCCGTCCTCGGTCCATGCCGAGGGCAGGGCTGCGCGCGCGCTGGTGGAAGCTGCGCGCGAAAAGGTGGCGGCGCTGGTCGGCGGCAGGGCGCGCAATGTGATCTTCACGTCGGGCGCAACCGAGGCGTTGAATTCAGCGCTGTCGGGCCGTTGGCGCGGTCCGAACGGAACCCCGGCGCGGCTGCTGATTTCATCGACCGAGCACGTCGCCGCGCTGCAGGGCCACGGCTTTGGCGGCGGGGCCGAAATCCTGCGGGTCGATGCGAGCGGCCTCCTCGATCTCGGCGTCCTCGGCGACGCGCTTGCCCGCGCGGACGGTCCCGCGCTGCTCTGCCTGCAGGCCGCCAACAACGAGACCGGCGTGCTGCAACCTGTGGCCCAAGCGGCGGAAATGGTCCACGCCGCCGGCGGCCTCGTCGTCTGCGACGCCGTGCAGGCGGCCGGCCGCATTCCCTGCACGTTCGAGACGACGGGCGCCGACATGCTGATCGTTTCCTCGCACAAGCTGGGCGGCCCGCAGGGCGCCGGCGCGCTGGTGCTGCGCGAGTCCGCGCTGACCTGCGACCGCCCCCTGATTCGCGGCGGGGGGCAGGAGAGGGGCTTTCGCGCAGGCACCGAGAACGTCGCGGCCATCGCCGGTTTCGGCGCGGCGGCGGAGGAGGCGCTCGCCCATCGCGCCGACGAAACAGCCGCTGCCGGCGCCCTGCGCGAGCGGATCGAAACAGAAATCCTCAAGTTCGCGCCAGCGGCCACGATCTTCGGCGCAGCCGCCCCGCGCCTGCCCAATACCTGCGCCTTCGCCATTCCCGGCCTTGCGGCGGAAACGGCGCTGATGGCTTTCGATCTCGCTGGGGTCGCCCTGTCCTCGGGCTCCGCCTGCTCGTCCGGCAAGGTGAAGCGCTCGCACGTGCTGGCGGCCATGGGCGTGGCCGACGATCTCGCGCGCTGTGCGCTGCGCGCCAGCCTCGGCTGGACGTCGACCGAAGCAGATGTGGC
>CAMFKC010000553.1 GCA_945956975.1 uncultured Methylocystaceae bacterium
CGCCGGCGCCGAGCGTCGATCCGCGAAAATCCACAAAGACTTTTCTCTCCTTGGCGCGCGCCTGCGGCCCGCGGTAGATCCGCAAACCCTCCGGGGTCATATAGGCGTCGCCGACCCGCAACGTCGGATCATTGTCGATCTGGACGGGCGCTTCATTCTTCACAACAGCCGGTTCGATTTTTGCCGCGGGTGCAACGACCGCGGTCGCAAGACTGGCTTTGATCAAATGGGCGCGGTTCGGGCGATTGGCCTGGCGCCACGGCGTGCGCCCGCCGGGAGCGAGTGCGACGCGCATCGTGGGCTTGCGGTGAGCGACAGCGCGCTTGGCGCGCTGATGCTTCTGCGCAATCGCCTTATGCGGCGCGGCATGTCGGCGCGAGACGCGCAATCCCTCATCGTAGAGGAATCGGATGTGGGGCTGCGGCGGCGCATAGTACATCACGGCGGGAGCGGCGCGCGGCGTCGGAGCGAACAGGTTCTGCAGCAGACCCCCCGCATGCGCCGGAGAAACAGCTATCGACGCAACCACGAGAACCAGGGCTGAGATCCACCGACGCATCGCGAACTCCACGCTCGTCGAAGGGTTAACAAAACCTCAACGACGCCGTTACTAGTTTCACAATCGCGAATGAGCGGCAATCGGCTTCAGCCGGTAACCTGAACGGGTAACGCTTGTGGCGGTTAGAGCGCGGCGCGGATCAGCGCCAGAGCGTCCTCGGACGCCCAATCCGCCGGTCCGGCCATGGCGGCAATCTCGCATCCATCCCGGCCGACCAGAAACGTCGTGGGCAGGCCGACGACTTTCCCGGCCGTCCTCAGGCGGTAGAAGACGTCTGCTTTGGGATCGGAATAGAAGGCCAGCTTGCTGACTGAGATGTCCTTCAGAAAATCCTTGGCCCGCTCCAGCCGCGCCGTATCGACATTGATCGCGACGACCTCGAAGTCTTTAGAGCCGAGCAACCCTTGCAGGCGATCCAGCGTCGGCATTTCCTCTCGACAGGGCACGCACCAGGTCGCCCAGAGGTTGACCAGCGTCACCCGCCCGCGGAAGGCGTCGAGCGTGACCGGCTTGGCGTCCGGACCGAGAAAATCCAGCGCCGTCATCGGTTGGGCCCGTTTTGGCGAGGTCGCGGCGGCGACAGCGCCTTTTTCGAGCGGCGCGACGCGCCCCAGAACGGCGTCGGAAGCAGCGCATTGGCCCGGCGCTTTCTTGCCCGCTGGCGCGATAATCCCGTATAGGACGGCCGCTGCAACCACCACGAGCGCGCCTCCTATCAGGTAGGACCGCGTCTTGCGCGGCGCCGGGCGGGTCGTCTGTTCGGTCATGGATTGCGGTTCCGGGGTAGGCTCATGAGCAACAAGATGTGGGGCGGACGGTTCGAATCCGCGCCCGACGCGATCATGGAAGAGATCAACGCGTCCATCGGCTTCGACCAGGCCCTGTACCGTCAAGATATTAGCGCGTCCAAGGCCCATGTCGCGATGCTCGCCGAAAAAGGCATTGTTGCGGCCGAAGACGCAGCGGCCATTTCCGCCGGGCTGGACAAGGTTCTGGGCGAAATCGAGGGCGGGTCGTTCACTTTTTCGCGCGCGCTCGAAGACATCCATATGAACGTCGAATCGCGTCTCGCGGAAATCGTGGGACCCGCCGCAGGCCGACTGCACACCGCGCGTTCCCGCAACGATCAGGTCGCCGTCGACTTCCGACTTTGGGTGCGCGACGCGGTCGACCAGCTCGACCGGCAGCTGCATGGATTGCAATTGGCTCTCGCAGAGACCGCGGAACAACACGCGGCCGCAGTCATGCCGGGCTTCACCCACCTGCAACCGGCCCAGCCCGTCACCTTCGGCCATCACCTGCTTGCCTACGTCGAGATGCTGGCGCGCGACCGCGGCCGCTTCCGGGACGCCCGCATGCGGATGAACGAAAGCCCGCTCGGATCGGCCGCGCTCGCCGGCACGTCGTTCCCGATAGACCGCCACATGACCGCGCAGGCTCTGGGCTTCGATCGTCCGACCTCCAATTCGCTCGACAGCGTCTCCGATCGCGATTTCGCCCTTGAGACCCTATCCGCCATAGCGATCTGCGCCACGCACCTCTCGCGTTTCGCCGAGGAAATCGTGCTCTGGACCGGTCCCTTCTTTGGCTTCCTGCGGCTGAGCGACAAGTTCTCGACGGGATCGTCGATCATGCCGCAGAAGCGCAATCCGGACGCAGCCGAACTCGTGCGTGGCAAGACTGGCCGCATGATCGGGGCGCTCAACGGTCTTCTGATCGTCATGAAGGGCCTGCCGCTCGCCTATTCCAAGGACATGCAGGAAGACAAGGAGGGCGTGTTCGACGCGGTCCATTCCCTTTCCCTGTGCCTTGCCGCAGCGACGGGCATGGTCCGCGACATGACGCCGGATACGGCGCGGATGAACGCGGCGGCTGGCTCTGGCTACTCCACCGCGACCGACATTGCGGACTGGCTCGTGCGCAGGCTCGGCATGCCGTTCCGTCAGGCCCATCACGTCACCGGACGCATTGTCGCCTTGGCCTCCGCGCGTGGCGTCGGCCTTGAGAACCTTTCGCTCGAGGATCTGAGAACCGTCGAGCCAGCTTTCGAGATTGATGCGCTGGATGTGCTTGGCGTCGAAAATTCGGTCGCAAGCCGCACGAGCTATGGCGGAACCGCGC
>CAMFKC010000554.1 GCA_945956975.1 uncultured Methylocystaceae bacterium
GGCGTGGATCGGTGGGCGGCAAGACCCGGTTGGGCGCAGCAAGGGCTGCTCGGACGCTTGCCGGCACATCGATCTTCCAGAGCTTCAGGATCGCCAGCGCATCGTCCGGCGTGGACCCATCGCCCACGGTCGGGCCCGACCCAATAAAGGCCGGATCGTCCCCCGGCACGTCGGAAATCAGAAGAGCCAACATGCGCGCCGGATAGGCGGCGGCGGCCAGCTGCCCGCCCTTCACGCGGCTCAGATGCTTGCGCACGGTATTCATCTTGTCGATCGGCGCCCCGGAGGCGAGAAGGGCCGCGTTGACCCGCTGCTTCTCGGCAAGGCTCACGCCTTCGGCGGGTGCAACCAGAAGCGCAGAGGCGCCGCCGGAGATCAGCGCGAGGACGAAATCCCCCTCGCCCGCCGTCTTCACAAGCTCGAGCATGCGCGCCGTCGCGGCAAGCCCGCTTTCATCCGGCACGGGATGCGCGGCCTCGACAATCTCGATCCCCCGGCAGGGCCGGCCATAGCCATAGCGCGTGATGACCAGTCCCTCGCACGGCCCCCACGCCGCCTCGACCGCTTCGGCCATGCGGGCGCTCGCCTTGCCGGCACCGACGACGATCACACGGCCTGTGGGGCGCTCGGGGAGGAAGCGGGCGAGCGAGCGTATGGGGTCCGCCACCTCCACCGCCTTGTCGAAAAGCTGCCGCAGGAAGGTTTCGGTCGAGGTCATGCGTGCAGGCCGCCATTGCTGGAGTCACGGACGATCAGTTCCACCGGCGTGCGATGCTCGCTGATCGGGGCCTGGCTGTCTTCCAGCCAGTCGAGCACGGTCGCGGCGACATCCTTGCCGAAGCCGGCAATGTCGCAGCGCACCGAGGTGAGCGGCGGATAGACCTGCGCGCATTCCTCGATATCGTCGAAGCCGACGATGCGGAAATCCTCGCCCACCTTGCGGCCGATGCGGGCGCAGCCGGAAAGCAGCCCGAGCGCCACGAGGTCGGAGAAACAGATGGCCGCATCGATATCGGGATGGTCCCGCGTGAGGATCGCCGCCGCCTCGTGGCCAAAGGCGCGGCTGGCGCGGCCGGGCAGAACGAAGGGCTCGATGCCCGCCTCCGCCATGACCTCGAAATAGCCCGACATGCGCTCCTGCGCCACGGCCCGCCCCTCAAGGCCGCCGACAAAGGCGACGCGCTTCGCCCCGCCCCGCACCAGATGTTCTGCCGCCAGACGGCTGCCGGAGAGATAGTCGGGAGCCGCGAACGGAAAGGTCTCGACGCGCGGATCGACCTTGCGCAGCACCTGCATGGTCGGAATATTGGCCCGCGCAATGGCATCGAAGGTCGCGGCCTCTTCGCCATAGGCGGGCGAGATGATCAGCGCCGAGACGCCATGCTCGATGATGGCTGAGACCACCTGCGCCTGGATGGCGGGGTCCTCATCCGTATTGGCAAGCACGGTCGCATAGCCGCGCGCCGAAAGCGCCATCTGCAGCGAGGTGGCGAATTCGGTGAAGAAGGGGTTGCGCAGGTCGTTGATGACGACGCCGATGAGACCGACATTGGCCGAGCGCAGGTTGGCCGCCGAGCGATTGTAGACATAGCCGAGCTTGTCCATCGCCTCGCGGACCAGAACGCGCTTTTCCTCCCGCACCAGCGGGCTTTGCTGCAACACGAGGCTGACGGTCGATTTCGACACCCCCGCCTCGCGCGCCACGTCGACAATGGTCGGTCTGCGCTCCATTCTAGAAACCTATTCGATTCCGTGCAGCGCAAGCAAGGTTCGCATCCTGTGGACGGCGAGGTCAGGCTTTGCCAATAGCCCCGCCGCGTCCGCCAGCCGGAAGACGGCTGCATAGTGCGTGATGTCGCGGCTCGACTGGAAACCGGCCGGCATGATGAAATGTGTCTGATAGCCGTTAAGCCATGACAGAAACGCGACGCCCGCCTTGTAGAACCGCGTCGGCGCCCGAAAGATTTCTCGGCTCAGCGGCACGGTCGGGGCGAAGAGCTTGTGATAGGTCTCGCTGTCGCCCTCAGCCAGCGCTTCGAGCGCCTGGCTCGCCGCAGGTGCGATGGCCGCGAAAATGCCGAGCAGCGCATGCGAATAATGCTGCCCGTCACCTTCAATCAGCGCCGCATAGTTGAAGTCGTCGCCGGTATAGAGCCGCACGCCCGAAGGCAGGCGGGCGCGGAAGGCCTCCTCATGCGCCTGATCGAGCAACGAAATCTTGATGCCATCGACCTTGGCCCGGTTTTCGCCGATCAGGTCCAGCACGAAGTCGCTCGCCTCCGCGACATCGGTCGTACCCCAATAGCCGGCAAGCGCCGGATCGAACATGTCGCCGAGCCAGTGCAGGATGACCGGCTCCGCCGCCCCGTCAATCAGCCGGCGATAGACGCTGCGGTAGATGTCGCGGCCTGCCCCGATGGCCGTGAAGGCGCGGGAGGCCATGAGGATCAGCTGCCCGCCCGCCGCCTAGATGGCCGAGGCCTGCGTTTCGTAAGCAGCGAGAATGGCGTCAGCATCCCTGAGATCGGCCAGCGCGACATGATCGGTGCCCGCGCCGCAGGCGACGCGCGGCTTCTGCGGATGGACTTTGGCGGCGGCCATAGTCCGCTCGATCAGTTCCTTGGCGGCTGTCTCTTATACACATCTCCGAG
>CAMFKC010000555.1 GCA_945956975.1 uncultured Methylocystaceae bacterium
GGACGAGGGACACGAGGCGGACGTCGGGACCATCGCCGACTGCCCGCCGGCGACATCGCTGCGGCGCGCCCTGCGCGTCATCGGCGACCCCTGGACGATGCTGATCCTGAAGGAAGGGTTCAACGGCCAGCGGCGCTTCAGCGGGTTTCAGCGCGCGCTCAACATTCCGCGCCAGACCTTGTCGGTTCGCCTGACGCACCTGTGTCTCGATCAGATGATGTACAAACGCCCGGCGACCGCGCAGGCGCAATCCCAGGTCTACGCGCTCACGCCGAAGGCGCTCGACCTGCGCGAAGCCATGTACGCCATCTGGCTCTGGCATCGCGCCAATCCCGGACCGGTCGACGTACTGCCCTTCGACATCGTTCATGACGCCTGCGGCGCGGTGCTCGGGGCGCGCTACCGCTGCCGGACCTGCCGCGGTCTGGTGACCCCGCAGACGGTGACGATCCAGCGCACGAGCCCGGCGCAATTCGAGAGCGAGCCCCGCGGACGCATCGGCCGGCGCAACGACGCCGCGATGACGGCCTTCGACGAGACGTCGCGCGGCGTTCTGACCGCCGCGTCGCTGGTCGGCGACACGCCCTGCAATGAAATTCTGTATCTGCTGTTCCAAGCGCCGCGGCACCTCGCCGAGATCGGACGCATCCTGAAACTCGGCGCGCCGGTCGTGCGCGGACGCCTGCAGAAACTGCTGGACCTCGGCCTGGTCCAGCACGAGCAATCCGGCCGCAAATCCCTCTACGCTGCGCTGCCGCGCGCGGAAGGCTTCTATCCGCTCCTCATGGCGATCGCGGCCTGGGGCGACCGCTGGTGCAACGCCGACGCCGCGCCCCCGGAACTGCGCACGCATGCCTGTGGCGCGCTGCTGGACGGGCAGTACGTCTGTGACGCCTGCGACAAGCCCGTCCGCCGCGTCCGGATGAAGGCGCGCGAAATTGACGCGGCTGGGCCACGGGTCGCCAGCCCTCAGGGTTCGACCATCCGGTAGCCGACCCCAGGCTCGGTCCGGATGATCCGCGGGACAGCGGGATCGGTTTCGATCTTGCCCCGAAGCTGGCCGATGAACACGCGAAGGTATTGCGTGTCCTCCGCATGGGCGGGCCCCCAGACTTCGCTCAAGATCTGCCGGTGCGTCAGCACGCGCCCGGCGTGACGAACGAGCGCTGACAGGAGTTCGTATTCCTTGGGGGTCAGCTTCACGACCTTTTCGTTCCGCGTGACCAGCCGCCGCTCCTGATCGACGACGAGCCCCTCGATCGAGAAGACCGCGGGCACGATCGGCGCGCTGGCCGCGTGGCGAAGCGCAGTGCGCAGGCGCGCCATCAACTCGCCGATTCCGAACGGCTTCTCGACATAGTCGTCCGCGCCGAGATCGAGCGCGGCGATCTTCTCGGCCTCGCGGTCACGCGCGGAGAGGATGATCACGGGGGCGCGCGAAACCGCCCGGATGTCGCGCAGGACATCCTTGCCATCCGCGTCGGGCAGACCGAGGTCGAGCACGATGGCGTCGGGCGCGCGCGAAACCACGGCGCGCAGCGCCTCTCCGCCGGTCTCGGCGATGATGGATTCGTAGCCCGCGGCTTTCAGCGCGACCTTCAAGAAGCGCTGGATCTGCGGCTCGTCGTCCACGACGAGAATGCGCGGCTGTGTCATGCAGGTCTTTCATCAGGTTCACGGTCGGCAGGAAGCCGGATCAGGATCCGTGTTCCGCGTCGACGGGCCGCGGGACTTTGCGCCACAATCGCGCCGCCCATCGCCTCCACCAGTCCCCTGCAGATGGAGAGGCCGAGCCCCGTGCCGGCCTTGCGGCCATCGGTGCGGCCGCCGCGATAGAACTTCTCGAAAATGCGTTCGAGATCGGCCGGTTTCACCCCCGGCCCCTCGTCGGTGACGCTGACGACGACATCGTCGCCCTCGCGCCGGGCATGAACGGACGTCACGCCGTCGCCGCCATATTTCTGCGCATTGTCGAGCAAATTGAACAGAACCTGCTCGAGCAGGCGCGCATCGCCGCGCACCGGCGGCAGGTCAGCGGCGAAGCTGGCGCGGATCGCGCATTGCGGGAAAACCTTGCGACAACGCTCCATCGCCGCCTGCGCCGCCTCCGTCACGTCTACGGCCTGCCGGCGCGCCTTCACCCCGCCCGCCTCGATGCGCGACATGTCCAGTAAATTGGCGACGAAGCGCGACAGCCGGCCCGTCTCCTCGCCTATCGAGGCGAGAAGGTCGGCGCGGTCCTCCGCGCTCATGCGCTCGCCCATCTCGCGCAGCGTGGAGGCGGCCCCGGCGATGGATGAAAGCGGCGTCCGCAAATCGTGCGAGAGCGAAGCCAGCAGCGCGTCGCGGACCTTGTCGTTTTCTTCGAGGGCGGCGGCTCTGATCGCCTCACGCGCCAGCAGCGCGCGATCAAGAGCGATGGCCGTTTGTCCAAGGACAGCGGCAATCGCGCGCTCTTCGTCCGGCGGGATGGCGTTCTGCGCGGGCGGCGCAAAGCCGCAGACCGCGATTGCGCCGCGCGCGCTCATCAGAGGCCGGAACTGGAATCGCACGCGCGGCAAAGACCCCGTTCCCCAGCCGGCCGCCTCGCCCTTTTGCAGCGCCCAGCGCGCCGCGCTCATTTCCGCCGTGTCGAGCTGGATGTCC
>CAMFKC010000556.1 GCA_945956975.1 uncultured Methylocystaceae bacterium
GTATAAGAGACAGGTCCACCTGCTCGCGCGCCTGGATCGTGTAGCGCCCGTCGACGAAGACGGCGGCCTTGTCGGCCAGCACCACGGCCGCGCCGGCGGAGCCTGTGAAGCCGCTCAGCCAGGCGAGGCGCTCGGCGCCCGGCGGCACATATTCGTTCTGGTGCTCGTCCGCGCGCGGGATCAGAAAGCCCGCAAGTCCCAGCGCCTTCAGTTCGGCGCGCAGCGCAGCGACCCGGCCGGCGGCGCGCGCGGGGTCGGCAAGCTCGGCGAAGGACTGGAAATGCGATTCGAAGGTCGGCTTTTTCATGCGCAGAGCCTAGAGGCCGATGCAGAAATAGCAATTTGAGGCATGCTCAGACGATGACGCGGCCGTAAGCCAGCCATGCGGATTGTGCAGTGCAACATCAATAGTTCCGACATGATTGCTGACCTATATTGTCGGCAACGGCGAAAAGCCGAGTCGGGTGGAACGTCAGGGGCTCTCTCGAACGAAGGAGCCGAACCATGGCGACGATGATTATTCCTTCCAAGGCCTATGGCGCGCGCGCAAAGCGCTCGCAGCCGCGTGGCCTGTGGAACCGTTTTCTGGATGCGATGAAGGCTTCGCGCCAGCAGGAGGCCGACGAGATCGTGGCCCGTTACATGAGCGGCCGCTGGTCCGACGCCGCGGAGCGCGAGATCAACGAAAAGCTGGTCCAGTCGGAGATGAACCGGATCTTCTGATCCGGTCCCCCTGCGTCAATCCAGATCGTGAAGGGGCCGGGCGGCTACGCCGCCCGACCTGAGCACCAGCGTCGCCCAGCCGTCGAGATCGCCGCGGGCGACGAGCGCAAAGCCCTGAGCCGCATAGGCCGACAGCACGCCCGCGACATCGCGGGCGAGCAGGCCGGACAGCACCAGTTCCGCATCGTGCGCGGCCACGGCGGCGATCTGCGGCGCCATCATGCGCAGGGGCTTCGCCAGGATATTCGCGAAGATGAGGTCGTAGGGGCCGCCCTGCCGCAGCGCCGGGTGCATGGTTCCGCGCGCCGTGACTGGCTTCACCCAGGGCGAGGCGCCGTTCAGCCGCGCATTGGCGGCGGCGGCTTCCGTCGAAATGGGGTCGATGTCGCCGGCCGCCACGGGCTTGCGCCACAGGCGCGCGGCGGCGATGGCGAGCACGCCCGTGCCTGTGCCGATGTCGAGGATCCGGTTCGGCCGGCGGCGTTTCGAGATGGCGTCCAGCGCCTTCAGGCAGCCGAGCGTCGTGCCGTGGTGGCCGGTGCCGAAGGCGAGCGCCGCTTCGATCTCCAGTCCGATGTCGTTGGCGCGCGGCGCCTTCCGGTCATGCGAGCCGTGCACCAGAAAGCGGCCGGCGCGGACGGGGGCGAGCCCCTCCAGCGAGGCCGCGACCCAGTCCTGCTCGCTGACGCGGCCGAAGACGAGCCCGTCGGCGGCGGCGTCGCCCGCGACGTCGCGCACCAATTGCCGGATCATCTCCTCGTCGGGCTCGGGGCCGAAATAGACCTCCGCCACCCATTCCTCGGTCTTCCAGCTATCGGTCGAGGGCGTCTTCTCGAAGGCGGCGGCGGCGGTCTCGGTGGGATCGAAGGTCTCGACGATCGTGTCGGCCACCAGGCGCGCGGTCGCCTCGTCGGTCTCGAGCCGCATCACGAAGGCGGCGCCATTGGGGGGAAGTCCTTCCAGCATGGCGCGCGCTTAGCACGGCGGGGCGCGGGAGTCATGGTCTGCGCCAGTCCGCGGCCGCGCGTGCTAGGCTCGCGCCATGTCGCGAATCCTTCTTTCGCTCTGCCTGCTGCTGACGCCGGCCCTTGCCTGCGCCGCCGATGCGCCGCCTGCGCCGGCCGCCAGGGAAGTCATCATTCCCGCGCCCCTGCCGGGCGACGTTCAGGCCGAGCAGAAGAGCGTGCAGGCCTGGGGGCGCGATAATCCGGATTGCGTGGAGTGGAGCGACGGCTGCGTCGTCTGCACGAAGGAGGCCTGCTCGACGCCGGGCATCGCCTGCACGCCGCGCGAAACAGCCTGCCGGCGCAAGTGAGGCGCGGCTAGACCTCTTGGCCCTTCGCGAATTCGTGCGCGAGGTAGACGCGTGCGAATTCCGGCACCCGCAGCTTGTCCACATCTGCCATGCCGCGCACGACGTGCAGGCGGGAGAGTTCGGGATGCGTCTCGCTTGCGAGGAACGCCTCGACTCGCGCGGCGATTTCCTCCGCGCGCGCCGGGAGGAGCACCGGCTTCATGCAGGCGACGCGTCCGCCCAGCCGCACGATCGTCCAGGCGGAGTCGAGCTGCTCGCGCTCGAGCGCTATGCCGGTCTCTTCCTGCAATTCGCGCACGACCGAGCCCGCGAGATCGAGACGGTCGCCAATGACGTCGCCGGGGTCGGGCGTTCCGGCGGGGAAATAGGACATGCCGGCGCTGGCGGTATGCGGGCCCATCTCCCCGAGCAGGAAGGCGCCGTCCGCCGAGCGCAGCGCCGCCATGGCGAAACCGTTGAAGACGGAGCCGGGGAAGCCGAAATCGCGATAGGCGAGAAAGGCGGAAAAGGCCGTTTCGAAATAGAGCGAGCGCAGGAGGCCGCCTTCGTCGGGGACGTGGTCGAGGGCATGGCCGAGCAGCACGCGACCGTCGAACAT
>CAMFKC010000557.1 GCA_945956975.1 uncultured Methylocystaceae bacterium
CTCCTGCAACGCGCAGACGTTCGCGCGCGATGCGCGCATCCTCGTCGACGGCGGATACGCCCTGGAGCGGACAACGCCGGTCGACCAGTTCCGCTATTCCGCGCATGTCGAGATCGTCGGCGTCTTCCGTCGCGCCGCGCGCAAGAAAGTAAAAAAGGGACTTTTGTCGCGCTAGCCGAACGCTTCGAGCGCCCGCGCGACGATCACGGCGCCCGCCTCCTGCGTGAAATGCCCGGCGTTTTCGAGTTCGAGCGGCGCAGGACAATTGCGGATCATGTCCCGCAGCGCCGTCATGATGGGCAGGCCGAGCACGGGGTCCTGAACGCCGACCGCCATGAAGGACTTGCCGGCCCACTCGCGCGACCAGAAGTCGCGCGCGCGGCGCGACAGCGCCGCCCCGCCTGCGTCCGGATTGTCCGGCACCAGATTGGGAAACCGCCGCACGCCGGATTTGTAGCGCGCGTCGGGATAGGGCGCATCGTAGGCGGCGGCTTCCGCATCGGACAGCCCTGCCGCCCGCTTCATCAGCGCGCCGACCGCCATGTCGGGCGAGCGATTGTTGAACGCGCGCCAGGCGAGAAAGCCCTCGCCGAGCGGAACGTCGCCCGTGCCCAGCGTCGTGTTCATCACGATGAGGCGCGAAAAGCGGCCAGGCATGTCCATCGGGATCGTCAGGCCGAGAAGTCCGCCCCAATCCTGGCAGACGAGCGTGATGTCGTTGAGCCCGAGACGCTCGATCAGCGCGACGAGCGCGCCGCGATGGAAGTCGAACGTGTAGACGCTTTCATCGACCGGCTTGTCAGATTTGCCGAAACCGAACATGTCGGGCGCGACGACGCGCATGCCCGCATCGAGAAAGGCCGGGATCATCTTGCGATAGAGGTAGCTCCACGTCGGCTGGCCGTGCAGGCACAGCGCCACCGGCGCGTCGCGCGGGCCTTCGTCGATATAATGCATTCGCAGCGGCGCATAGCCGGCGAGATCGTCAATGTAATGCGGCGCGAAGGCATAGCCGGGCAGGCCGGCGAAGCGCTCATCGGGCGTGCGCAGGAATTCCGTCATTTTGGGTGTCTCCGGCTGCTTCCACCGCGCGGCGTCAGCCTTCCGCGCGCGAGATGAATTCGAGGATGCGTTTCGCCGCGGCGCTCGGGTTGACCGGATACCACATATGCGGCGCCCCCGGCACGACGTAGCGTTGCGCGCTTTTCGGCAGGCAGCGCATCAACTGGTCGTTGGTCACGCGGAAACCGGGGACCGTCGTCTCGCCTTCGACCACCAGCACCGGCATCGGCAGCCGGCCGAGCGCTTCGGGAGAGGTCGGCGGCAGTTGCGGCCCTCGCGAGAGGGGAATCCATGAAGCCCTGTTGTCGAGAAAGCGCTGCCGCTGGCTTTCGTCGAGCTTTTCCCATGCATCCGGATCGCCATAGACGGCGCGCGCCAGTTGCATCGTCGCGGCTTCCGTGTCGCCGCGTCTCATCGGCTCGGCGATCTTGCCAAGATCGTCCGCAAGCGCCTTTGCCTTCAGCAACGCGCCCACACGCCAGTAGGGCGGCGGCGTGATCGCGGCCTCGCTTGCCGCGACCGACAGGAAGAGGCCGGGCCGGCGCGCGGCTGCTTCCAGCACCACGCGCCCGCCGTAGGACCCGCCGACGACATGGACCCGACCGAGTTCGAGCGCCTGGACGAGAGTGATGAGATCGTCGGCCTGCGCCGGGACGTTGTAGGGTTTCGACTGGTCGCCCGTATCGTTCGGCCAGTGATAACGCCGACTGTAGGCAATGAAACGATGGCGTGGCGCAATGAGGGGCCGCAGCGGCTCCCACGTGCGCCAGTCTCCACCGGCGCCGTGAACGAAAACGACCGGCGTTCCCGCGCCCTCCTCGACGTAGTGCAGGCGCGCGTCGCCGATGTCGGCGACCTTGACCTGCGGAAATGGCGCCGCGCTCATGCCTTCGCGCTTTCCAGATAAAGCACGCGCGCGAACATGGCGCAGAGGCCGATGGATCCTGTCGCCGCCACAAGCAGCAGCCAGGGCAGGAGGCTCATCCCGACGGTGCGGGCCCGCGGCGCGATTGCCGCACAGGCGACGCCCGCGGCGAGCAGCAGGTCGAACCAGATCTGGTTGCCCCACAGGTTGCGGGTGTGCTCCGGCCAGAACCCGGTCGGTCCTTCGAGCAGTGCGGCAACGGTCGAATAGATTGCAAAGGCGGCCGAGAGCGCCGCGGGCGCCATCCAGCGGCTGGCGCGGGGCAGCATGTCGCGGCCGCCGGCGATCAGGACGATCGCGACGAGAAAGGCGGCGCCGGCGGCGAGAGCGAATATCGTCGTCATACCGAACCTCCACCGCGTATGTGGATCAAACCGACGTTCGCTGCGCTGGCAGGGCGAGCTGACCGCGCAGCATCGAAAACATCGACGCGATGGGCTCCCGTTGCGCGGCGATGCTGAGGCGGCGACGGCTCGCCACGCGTACGCCCTCGTTCAGCAGCATCAGCATCGCCGCGGTTGCGCGCGCCTGTTCCGCGTCGCAGCCGGCATCGCGCAGCGTCGCGTCGAAAAGGGCCTCCATATGCGCCAGCCCCCGGCTCGCGCGGTCGCTCAGATCCTGGTCGACGTTGGACATTTCGAGGAC
>CAMFKC010000558.1 GCA_945956975.1 uncultured Methylocystaceae bacterium
CGGCCATACAGGTCGCGCGTTGCAGGCGTCCCGGGGGACGCTTCTCGTCTATCTCTCAATCGGCAGCTCGGCGCTCACGCGCATCGCGGCGGCTTTGATCCCCGAATTCTCTTACCAGTTTCTCTTGCTATCGACCGCCGCCTGGATCGCCGCCTTTGCGGGCTTTGCAGCCGTCTACGGGCCATATCTCGCATCGCCCCGCCGCAAGCCGAACCCATGACCGGCATGCAGTTCATGCTGCGAAATTGGCGCCCGGTGCGGCGTGAAAGTTGCAGCCTCGCTATCACGCCACGGCGGGCGTCGCACACAACGAGACGGCCTCGATCTCGACCGCCAGATCGCCGGCGAACTCCCGCCAGCTTTCGAGGTTTCTTCGAGGAACGAAGACCACGGTAGGAATTCCCCGGGCGATCGCGTCCGCGATCGTCTCGCGCAGGCCTCCGCCCTCTGCTTCCGTCTTGCCGAACTTGTTGAAGATGGCGCGTTCGGCGCCTGCCGCCAACGCATGACGCGTCAACTCGGCGGCGCGCAGCAGGCCGTCCGTATCGAGAATGCAACCGCGCGCGAGGGCGCCTCGGTCATGCGAGATCGGCAATTCCTCGCCGCTGAAAAGCTCTGTCACCAACATGTCGCAGCGCCGTCGGCCCGGGCGCGGTATCTGCCGTTCCAACAGACCGCAGACCCGCAATCCGTCTTCCGACCAGCTACGTGCGATATCTTGCGCAATGCCGGGGACGGTGGCCCCATCGTCGTAGAGAACCGCCGTCAGAATGCCCGAAGAGCTCATGATGTTTCCAGGTCCTCCGCCCCGCTCAGTGGCCATGCTGGCACGAACAGGACGACGATGGCGGCGCTACGTCCCGCTTCAACGACCATTCGATCATGCGCTGCAAACATACGCCGGCGGGATCGCGCGTCCGCTCCATGACATTCATCAGATCGAGCCAATCCTCGTCGCCGGCGCCATCGGCGAATCGCGCGACCGCGTTTGCGGCATAGGCCCCGGCCGTCTCGCAATATGCGGCTCGCGCCGTCTCGATACGCGCCAACAGCGACAGATCGCCCAGCGCGACCAACGCCCCGGCGGCTGAATGTTCATCAGTCAGATCGCGAATGACATCCCCCAGCAGCATGACGCCTCACATCAGGGTTTCAGGGCGGGCAAATTCCACACCGCACAAATCGGCGCGGCCGGCGAGCACCGCCACATATTGCTGAAGCGCGCGACGGCGCACGCGTTCAGCCAGATAGTCGCGAATCCACTCGGCCACGAGTTCGAACGGCAATTGTCGGGGTTCCAAACGTCGGCCCAGTCTGATCACATGATAGCCAAAGCGTGTTTCGACCGGATGGCGTGTGATCTCGCCCGGCTGCAGGCCTGTGAGCGCCGCCTCGAATTCGGCGACTGTGTCGCCGCCAGACAATTGCCCGAGGGCGCCGCCCGCCTTTGCCGAAGGACACGCGGAAAACTCGCTGGCGAGATCCGCGAAATCATCGGGCCGTTCGATTAGGTGTTCGCAGATCGCCTGCGCGCGCGCATGCGCCGCAAGTCGCGCCGATGTGTCGTCTGGCGCGGCCGGTATCAGGATATGAGACGCTTCCCACATACCCGCGGATCGGAATCGAGCGAGATTGTTTTCGTAATAGCGGCGACATTCCTCGTCCGTCGGCCTAGGCATGCGAACCTCGCGCTCGACCAGCACGCGCATCGCCGCCTCGTCTGGCGTCTCCACACGCCCTTCGGGATCGGTCAGCGGCGCGGCGACAATTTCAAGGCGCGCCGCCTCCTGCTTCAGCAACTCCCTGAGCGCCAGCGCCCGCGCGGCGGCCTGCCACGCTTCGCCGGGCGCGGTCGCGGCATGATGCTGCGCCTCTCGTGCGATCTCCGCATGCGCGATCAAAGTCCCATTGACCGTAATCGGCCGCCGCGCCGGGAAAGCAGTTTGACCTGAGCCGCTCATCGACCGACCTCCGCGACGCGGCGTGTTCGCACGACCTGGTAACCGCGGCGCCCAAGGTACCAGATGGGCGCCGACCACACATGAACAAGGCGCGTGAATGGGAACAGCAGGAATATCGTCATGCCAAGCGCCAGATGCGCCTTGAAGACCAGATTGACGTCGGCGACCTGCCGCCACGCTTCGCTCTGAAGCGTCAACGTGCCTTGCGCCCAGTTCATGAACTTCACCATCTCATGGCCGTCGAGATGACCGAGCGAAACCACGATGGTCGACAGTCCGAGAAGAAGCTGCGCGAGCAGGATCAGAAGAATGGACGTGTCCGCCAGGCTGGACGTTGCGCGAATTCGCGGATCCAGAAGACGTCGATGCGTCAGCAGAATGATGCCGGCGAGGCACATCAGTCCGGCAAGCCCGCCCGCAACGATCGCAAGCATCTGTTTGGCGGAATGCGCGACGCCAAGGGCGTCGAAAATCCAGATCGGCGTAAGCAGGCCAATGAAATGACCTGCGAAGATCATGAGAATGCCGACGTGAAAGAGGTTGGAGCCCCAGCGCAATTGCCGGCGTCGCAGAAATTGCGAGGAACTTGCCTTCCACGTGTATTGCTCGCGATCGAACCTCAAAAGACTGCCGACGAAAAACACGGCGAGGCAGAGATAGGGC
>CAMFKC010000559.1 GCA_945956975.1 uncultured Methylocystaceae bacterium
TGGAGAACTCATATCGAGCAATCCGGAGCTGCTCGCCACGGCGCTCACCGGCGGCGATGACTACGAGATCCGGGCCAGCGTTCCGGCCAACCGCGCGGCCGACTTCGAGGCCGCCGCCGCTACCGCGGGCGTGCCCGTCACGTGCATTGGGCGGGTATACGCGGGGCAGGGCGCGCCCGTGTTCCGCGACTCGCACGGGGCGCCCATGACTTTCTCACGCGGCTCCTACAGTCATTTCTGATTGCTTCGAATCCGCGCATCGCTAGGTTGCGCGCTCATATTCGGAGCAGATGATATGACGGAAGCTCAGCGGCGCGCGCAGGCTGACCAGGACAGCGCCGCCAAGCGCCTCGCGCTGCGGCTGGCGGCGGCTTCCGCGCTGGCGGGCGCCAATGCCTCCGTGATTTTCGCGACGGAGGCCATCCTCGGCGCGAGCATGGCTCCTGCTCCGGGGCTTGCGACGCTCCCGCTCACCTCGTTCGTCGTCGGCCTTGCCCTCGGCACCCTGCCGATCGGCTGGATCGCGCGGCGCTATGGACGCAAGCCGGCGCTTTTGATCGGCTCGCTCTCGGGTGTGCTCACCGGCCTGCTTGCCGCGCTTGCGACATTCGTGTGGTCGTTTCCGCTTCTGTGCGTCTCGGCCATTTTCGGCGGCATGTATGCAGCCGCTGCGCAGTCCTATCGCTTCGCGGCCACTGACGGCGCCAGCCCTTCGTTGCAGCCCCGGCTCATTTCCTGGGTCATGACCGGCGGCGTGCTCGCCGGGATCATCGGGCCGCAGCTCGTGCAGCACACGATGGATATCTGGCCGCAGCATCTGTTCGCCGCCACGTACATCGGGCAGTCGGTCGTCGCGCTGATGGCGATGGCGGTTTTGGCGGGCGTGGAGCCGCCACCGGCGTCTCTGGCTGTCGCGGACCGGACCGCGGGCCGCCCGCTCGGCGAGATCGTGATGCAGCGGCAGTTCGTGGTCGCCGCGATCTGCGGCACGGTTTCCTATGGGCTCATGAACATGGTGATGACGGCCGCGCCGCTCGCCATGAAGATGTGCGGCCTGTCGCTCAGCGAGTCGAACCTCGGCATCCAGTGGCACGTGCTCGCCATGTATGCGCCTAGCTTCTTCACGGGATCGCTGATCGGGCGTTTCGGGGCCAAGCGGGTCGTGGCCCTCGGGCTGACGCTGGAAGTGGCCGCCGCCCTCGTCGATCTCCATGGCGTCACCGTCGCCCATTTCTGGACGGGCCTCGTGCTGCTCGGCCTCGGCTGGAACTTCGGCTTCATCGGCGCCTCCGCCATGGTGGTGGCCGCCCATCGGCCGGAGGAGCGCACGAAAGTGCAGTCCTTCAACGACTTCGTGGTGTTCGGCACGATGGCGGTCGGTTCGTTCATGTCGGGCCAGATGCTTGCCGGCGGCGGATGGAGCCTTGTGAACCTGATCGTGTTTCCACCGGCCGCGATCGGGCTCGTGGCGCTGATCTGGCTCGCCGTGCGTCCGGTTTCGCACCCCAAGCCCGCGCAGGCAGGCTGATCCGGGTTAAATAACGGCTAAAATCCGTCCTGCGCCGATTGCGGCCATATTTCATTTCTGGCAAGACACGGCCCCTGTGGGACTCGAAAAGTCCCGCTGTAGGAAACGCACGATTCGCCGCGCCTCGATCGCGGCCGCGGAAGCCGCCGGAACAGGCGGCCGATGAACGAAGACAGGACAGGCGGACAATGACACTCTGGCTCATCATTCTCGGTGGACTTCTGTCCATCGTCTACGGGATCATGACGGTCTCGCAGGTTATGTCGGCAAGCGCCGGCAATCCGCGCATGCAGGAAATTGCTGCGGCGATCGCGGAAGGCGCGCAGGCCTATCTCAACCGCCAGTACACGACGATCGGCATTGTCGGCGTGGTGATCTTCGTCGGGCTTGGCCTGCTCCTGTCCTGGCCGGTGGCCGTGGGCTTCCTGATCGGCGCGGTGCTCTCGGGCGCGGCGGGCTATATCGGCATGAACGTGTCGGTGCGCGCCAACGTGCGCACGGCGCAGGCGGCCTCCGAATCGCTGTCCAAGGGCCTCGACATCTCCTTCAAGGCCGGCGCCGTCACGGGCATGCTGGTCGCGGGTCTCGCGCTGCTCGGCGTGGCCGGCTACTACATGGTCCTGACCATGGGCATGGGCAAAGCCGCGAACGACCGCCTCGTCATCGACGCGCTGGTGGCCCTCGGCTTCGGCGCCTCGCTGATCTCGATCTTCGCGCGTCTGGGCGGCGGCATCTTCACCAAGGGAGCCGACGTTGGCGCCGACCTGGTCGGCAAGGTTGAAGCCGGCATCCCGGAAGACGACCCGCGTAACCCCGCGGTTATCGCCGATAACGTTGGCGACAACGTGGGCGACTGCGCCGGCATGGCGGCCGACTTGTTCGAAACCTATGCCGTGACGCTGATCGCGACGATGGCGCTGGGCGCCCTGATGGTCGCCGGCGCGCCACTGAACGCGGTGATCTACCCGCTGGTGCTCGGCGGCGTATCGATCATCGCGTCGATCATCGGTTGTAGCTTCGTCAAGGCCAGCCCCGGCATGAAGAACGTGATGCCGGCGCTGTACCGCGGCCTTGCGGTGGCAGGCGTACTGT
>CAMFKC010000560.1 GCA_945956975.1 uncultured Methylocystaceae bacterium
GTCCTGCGCGACACGGCGATCGTGAACCTGCGCAAGAACAACATCAGCGTCCTCGAAGAACAGCTCCGCCAGACGCGCGATCGCCTCCAGGTCGGCGAAGTCACCCGCACGGACGTCGCGCAGGCCGAAGCCAGCCTCGCGCAGTCGCGTTCGGACTTCTTCGCCGCGCAATCGAACCTGCGCGCCTCGGTCGCCGCCTTCCGGCAGTATGTCGGCATCGAGCCTGTCAGCCTTTCGCCCGCCAAGAGCGTCGAGGGCTTGCTCCCCAAGCAGCTCAAGGTGGCCGTCGACGTCTCCCAGGTCGAGCACCCCGCGATCGGCTCGGCGCTTCACAACGTGGATGTCGCGGCCTACGCCGTGAAGGTCGCCGAGGCCGCGCTCTATCCGACCGTTTCGGTCAACGGCGCGGTCAATCGGCAGCTCGATTCGCAGGGCTTCACCGGCCAGAAACTGTTCACCGCCTCGGTGACCGGTCAGCTCAACGTGCCGATCTATCAGGGCGGCGCCGAATACGCGACGATCCGCCAGGCCAAGGAGCAACTCGGCCAGGCCCGCCTGTCGGCGGATCTCGCGCGCGACCAGGTTCGCGCCCTCGTCGTGACGAGCTGGGGCCAGCTCGAGACCGCGCGCGCACAGCTGATCTCCGGCCAGGCCGCGGTGACCGCAGCCGAAATCGCGCTCAATGGCATTCGCGAGGAAGCGAAGGTGGGTCAGCGCACGACCTTCGACGTGCTGACCGCGCAGCAGACGCTTCTCAATGCGCGTGTTTTGCTCGTGACCGCACAGCGGGACCGGGTCGTGGCGTCCTACGCGGTGCTGTCGGCGATGGGCCATCTTTCGGCGTCGCGTCTTAACCTGACCGCCGCGCTGTACGATCCGACCGTCCATCTTGACCAGGTGAAGAACAAGTTCATCGGCGTCCGCACGCCCGACGGCCGCTAAGGCGCGCAGTCCACAGGCTTTGCGGGCGCGCGTGTTGCGCGCCTTCGTCCAGCATGAGAATCATTGAGCAAGTGTAACGCGTGATTCGCGGCGTCGCTGCGGGTCGCAGCGATCTGGACAGCGCACAGGGTCGAGAACGCAGCCGCCATGACCGCAGCAAATGCCCCGATACCCGCGACACCCATGTCTTCGGTCGAAAGCGAGCGCCGGGCGCACGAGCCGTCGATGGAGGAGATCCTCGCATCGATCCGCAAGATCATTGCCGACGACGATGCGCTGCCGCTGACGCGCTCTTCCGCGCCGCCGCGCCTTTTTGAAACCAACGTCACGCCCTTTGCGCCGCCGCCCCCGCCGCAGGTCGCGCCCGAAGCCGCATCCGCTCCAGCTGAGCCCGCCGCGCCCGAAAATTCGTTGGAAGCGGCGGTTGCGGTTCACGCGCCGGAGCCCGTCTCGATCGCTCCAGAGCCCGAAGTCGCCTATGCGCGGACAGAAACGCAACTCGACGCGTCGGAAATGGAATCATTCGCGGAAGTCGGCCGCGAACTCGCGCGTTTCGACGGCGCGGAGGCGAGTGTCGAGGAAGAGGAGACTGTCGCGCTTCGTCCGGCGCTCGACGCCGCTGACATCGCGCCTCAGGCCATCGAGGACGATGCGGATGTAGCGCCCGTTCCTCACGAACTGCCCTACGACGAACCGGTCGCTGACGAAACGGTCCTTGCGCCCGAGCCGCCGCGCTTTACCGAGGCGGCTCACGCCTACGCGGATGTCGCGCAGCCTGCGCCAGAGCCGCAGGCGCCCACCAGCATGTTGTCGGCGGAAGCCAACGCCTCTGTCGCCTCCGCCTTCCAGGCCCTGTCGGCCAGCGTGCAGATGGCCAGCGCAGAATCGATCGACCGCCACGTGCGCGAAATGCTGCGTCCGATGCTCAAGCAATGGCTCGATGACAATCTGCCGGGCATGGTCGAGCGTCTCGTGCGCGCCGAAATCGAGCGGGTGGCGCGCGGCGGACGTTGATATTGCGAGGCGAACGCCTGTCGCCCGCAAATCTTAACGCGACATTCACCGTCTTCGGCCATCCATTGTCGATGGTTCGCACTCGGCTCAGCGCCAATCTGGCCCCGATCGTCTTCCACGTCTTCGCGGCGATGGTGTCGGGATATTTCGTCTGGCATGCGATCCATGGTCAGCGGGGCCTGAAGACCCGCGACGAGAATGCCGAAAAAGTTGCCGAACTGCAGACTACGCTTGACGGCCTCCGCGCAGAACGCGCGCGCTGGAAGCGCAATATCGAACTCGTTCGCGGCGAGGCCATAGATCGTGATTTGCTGGAAGAGCAGGCGCGTGTGGAACTCGGGCGCATTCAAAAGAACGAGGTCGTAATCCTCCTTCCAGATGAGAAAAAGCGTAACTGAATTCAAGTTGCGTTTCTCAAAATAACTCAAAACAAGTTACGTGGCTCAACCTGTTGAAATATGTCAGGTTTGCTGACGTGTTCGCGCTTGTTGCGCCTCTCGTAAAAAGTCCGGCTCTGCGCTAGCTTTCTCTCCAAGAACAGGAAAAGCCGACAGGAGGGAGCGCCATGGCGGCGAATACGAAATCTCGTCCAAGCAAGTCCGAGGCTGACGGCGAACCGGCCGTACCCGCGTTCACTAAAGAGGAAGAGCTGCGCGC
>CAMFKC010000561.1 GCA_945956975.1 uncultured Methylocystaceae bacterium
GCAAAAGCCCTCAGCGCCCGTGCGGCCTGTGGATAAGGGGGAAAAGTCTCGGCGCGAGGGCCGATTTGCGTGCAACCCGGCCAACCCACCAGGCTTTGGGCGCCATTCGCTAACCTTGCCGCGGGGAAGGCTTACATATGAACGATCGGAGTGGGAATTCATACCGGCGATTAAGGATTCTTCGTGAAACTCGGACGCTCGAATGGGGCTGTCCATGCTACAAAACGAAGCGAATTCAACAGCATCGACGCATAGTGCAACGGACCGGCGCGATCCTACTCAGGGACGCGAGCGTAAATCGGGGCTGGTCGTCGCGGTCAACGGCTCGCGCGCGACGGTCGCCGCCCGCATGGCCGATCTCGTCTCCGACGCGGAGCAGTTCTGGTCGGTCGGCGATCTCGTCTCGATCTACGCCAAGAAGTCACGGCTCGTCTGTCTCGTGCAGGAGATGGTCGCGCAGGATCGCGTGTGGGACCCGAGCCTGAACAATTTCGTTCACGCCAACGTCGAACTTCTCGGCGAAGTCATCGACGTCGACGGCAAGCCGCGCTTCCAGCGCGGCGTGAGCAGCTATCCCGCGCTCGGCTCGGTGGTGAACCGCATCCGACAGTCCGATCTCGCCGCCATCTACGACCTGGGCAGCCGCCGCGCGTCCGTCATCGGCAATCTGGTGCAGGCGCAGATCCCGGCGGCGGTGGACATCGACGCCATGTTGCGGCGCCATTTCGCGATCGTGGGCACGACCGGCGTCGGCAAATCCACTTCGATCGGCATCCTTCTGCGCGCCGCCATCAAGGAACGGCCCAATCTCAGGATCGTCATCCTCGATCCCCACAACGAATATTCGAGCGTGTTCCGCCGGGAATCGGCCACGGTCGACGCGAGCCGGTTCGAGCTTCCGTTCTGGTTGTTCCAGTTCGAGGAATTTCTCGAGGTCGTCTATCGCGGCACGCCAGCGCCGCTGGAAGAATCCGATTTCCTGCGCGAGGCGATCGCGGATGCGCGCGAGCATTTCTCCGGCAGCGAACGCGCCGCGCTCGCCAAATGGAACAACCGTTCGGAAGAGGGCGGGGCTGAGGCGCCGCGCCCATACCGTCTCGCCGACGTCGTCGCCCAGATCGACGTCGAGATCGGCCGACTCGAGCCGCGCTATTCGCGCGGCGCGTTGCGCAACCTCAAGCATCGCCTGGAATCGCTCAGCAACGACCAGAATTTCCGCTTCATGTTCGGCAAGGCGGCGGTCGATGCGCGCATGGATTTCGTGACGCGTTCGCTGTTCCGCCTGCACGACACGCAGAAGCCTGTGACGATCCTGCGCATGGCGGGCATTCCGGCCGACGTCGTCAACGCCTCCGTTTCGGTCCTGTCGCGGCTCGCCTTCGACCTCTGCGTCCTGCATCGCGGCAAGCAGGAAGTGCTGGTCGTCTGCGAGGAGGCGCATCGCTACGTGCCGGCCGACCATTCGGCGGGCTTTCATCCCACCCGCCGCTCGATCGCGCGCATCGCCAAGGAAGGCCGCAAATACGGCTGCTACCTCGGCATCGTCACCCAGCGCCCGGCCGAACTCGATCCGACCATCCTGTCGCAATGCTCGTCCGTCTTCGCCATGCGGCTGTCGAACGCCTCGGACCAGCAGATCATGCGCTCCGCAATTCCGGACAATGCGGCCGGCGCGCTGGAATTCATTTCCGCGCTCAACAATCGCGAGGCGATCGCGTTCGGCGAGGCGGTCGCGACCGCCATGCGCATGGTGTTCGAACTGCAAGAGGAATCGAACCTGCCGCGAATGTCGACGGACTGGGAGGAACAGGCAGCCCACGACGAACCCGCCGAGGCGCGGCTGCCGATGTCCGCCGTGGCCGATCCCCGGCCTGCCGCGAAGGCCGATCCATCGAGCCGCTTCCAGGAGCCGATCGCCGCGCCGACCTTCGGCGGCTGGAGACCGGAACGCCGCCCCGGCGACCCCGCGCCAACGGTGCGCGAATGGCCGTCGAGCGAGCGGCTGCGGCGTTAGCCTTCTTCCCCGCGTTTTGCGAAAGCCCGCCGTGCAGCAGCGCGGCGGGCTTTTTCTTCTGAATCGGCTAGCCTGCGCCGATGGCGCAGACCGACATCGCACGCAATGCCGCAGAGCTTACGCCCGCCGAGCGCCGCAGCCTGTTTCTCGACGGCGCCCGGCAGGCTCTGTCCGGGCCGGCCTATTTCGTCGCGGTCGCACTGATCGGTGTCGGCGGACTGGCCAAGGCCGCGGGATTTCCGCCTGCTGCGGCCTTCCTGTCCACCTTGCTCATCTGGGCGGGCCCGGCGCAGGTGCTCTTTTTCGGATCGATCGCCGCCAAGACGGCGCTGCCGGCGGTCGCCGTCTCCATAACCCTGTCCTCGGTGCGCCTGATGCCGATGGTGCTGTCGATCCTGCCCATGCTGCGCACAGAGCGCACGAGCCGGCGGGCGCTGTTCTTCGCCACGCATTTCATCGCGGTGACGGTCTGGGCGGAATCCCTGCGCCGCCTGCCCGACATGGAGCGCGAAAGGCGGCTGCCGTTCTTCTTCGGCTTCGCCATCGCCTGCATCCTCATGACGGCGGTGTTCACGCAGGCGGGCTACTACCTGAC
>CAMFKC010000562.1 GCA_945956975.1 uncultured Methylocystaceae bacterium
GCTCCTACAAGGCCAAGCGGATCGACGTCACGGGCTCGCCGCTGACGAAAGATGCGGCGCAAAAGCTTCTGTCCAGCAGCGCAGCCGGCACGGGCGAGGAAAAATTCGCGCAATTGGACGCCGCGCGCATCGCGATTCCCGAACTGATCGCGGAATCAGCAGCTGGAGACCTTACCCAGACGGTCATCTATCGCGATGTCGTGATCGCCAAGGCGGCCAAGGGCGTGGCCGAGACGGTGGACGTCGCGAGCGCCGAGCTCTCGGCCAAACGCGGCGAAATCGTCAACCGTGGACGGATCGGCGCGATCCACGCCGAGGGCGTCGATTTCCCGGCCTTGCTGCGGGTGGCCGCCGGCGCCCGCAAGAGCCCCGACGAGGCCAAGAAGATCACGACGCGGAAGCTCTCGGTCGCCGGCGTCGACATAGAGGCCGACGGCGGAGGCAAGGTCGCAATCGGCGCGATCGAAGGATCCGATTTTGGCGGCCGGGCGCTTTCGGCGCCGCTGGCGGGCCTGGCGGAAGCCGCGCCCCGGCCAGGCGGCCCGGAGCCGAGCCCGGACGCCAAACGCGCAATGGCCGCGATGGCCGGCGACATCCTGACGAGCCTCGATGTCGGCGTGCTGGAAATGCGCGACATCGTCTCGACGATGCCGGGGCCGAACAAGGATGCGCCGGAGAGCGTGCGTTTCAAGCGGATCGGCGTGTCCAAGCTCGCCGACGGCCGCATCGGCGGCTTCACGCTCGAAGGCATCGCGGCCGGCAAGGACGACGCGAAGCTCGAGATCGAGCGGATCGACCTGACCGGGCTCGAAATCGGCCGCTCGCTCGCAGCCGCCGCCGCCGTTGATCCGAAGCCGGTCACGCCGCATTTCGACCGGCTGGAGGTCGCCGGCCTTGCGATGAACCTGCCCGATGGCCCGATTTCCTTCGGGCGCGCCGTGATCGATGCGCGCGACTGGCTGGACGTCGCGCCGACGAAGCTCACGTTGCGGCTCGAGCGGGCCCTCGTATCGCTTGCCGGCCCTGGCGCTGCGCGCAGCGCGCCCGTCGCCGCGCTCGGTTATGACAAAATCGACCTCTCCGCAGCCTTCGAGGCGCAATACGATCCCCCGAAGGGCGAATTGTCCGTCGACCGGCTGGAAACCGACGCCGCCGGCATGGGCGCGGCGCGCCTCTCGCTGTTCCTGTCGCGCGTGCCGGCGTCGCTCTTCGCCGGCGACGTCCAGGCGGCGCAACTCGCCCTGCCCTCGGTCTCCGTGTGGCGGGCGGACATAGGCCTGAGCGACCGCGGGCTTTTGCAGCGCTACGTGGCCGTGCGCGCCAAGGACGAGCGCAAGACCGAGGCCCAGATCCGCGCGGAGCTCGCCACGCTGGGGACCGGCATGGCGCGGGCGCTCTTCGCGGCGCAACCCAACAGCAATCCCCAGGTGGAATCGCTTGCAGGCGCGGTTTCGGCTTTCGCGAAGGGCGCTCCCAATCTCGACATTCGGGTCAGCGCCCCGGACGGGATGAGTGTTCTAGACCTGTCGATGGCGGCGCAGATGGGGTCGCTCGCCGAGCGCCTGAAGATCGAGGCCAGGGCGCGCTAGCCGGGCGCTCGCAGGCGGTTCTGGCCACGCGCGCCCGGCTGCGCTAGCTTGACCGCCTGGATTCAACCACGGGCGGCGCAAGCCGCCCGATCGACTGGGGGTCGACACATGAAGAAGATCATCGGTTCCGCAGCGCTGCTGGCGCTCATCAGCATCGCTCCCGTCGAAACCGCCTCAGCGCAGCAGGGCGGCCTGATCGGCGGCCTCATCGGCGCGGGCGCGGGCGCGGCCATCGGCGGCGCGGTCGGCGGGTCGGCCGGCGCAGCGATCGCCGGCGGCATCATCGGCGGGGCGACAGGGGCGATCATCGGCCAGCAGGCCGAGCGGCGCGGGCGCTATTATTATTACGATTCAGGCTGCTACGCGCGCGTCGGCCGGGGACGCTACCGCACGGTTTCGGCCCGCTATTGCTACTGAGTGCTCGGCGGCACAGCGCCGTCGCGGGAAGCGGTTCATGGAAACGCCGGGAGGCGCGTTTCCATGGACCAATCCTTTCTGAAGGCCTTTTTCGCCGCCGCTGCGCTGCTTGCCGGCTGCGCCGTCGCGGACGCCCAGAGCCTTGAGCCCTCGCCTGTCGGCGCCACCTTCGTCATTACGGGGTCGCAGAAAGCGCCCTGGGCGACCGACTCGTTCGGCGACGAGAACGCCCGCTCGCGCGCGCTGCAGGGCAAGACGATCACGTTTGCAGCCAAGGCGATCAACGCGCCGCAGCCGATGGCCTGCCGGAAGCCGCGCTACGAGCGCGTGGCGGTGGAGCCGGACGGCCTGTTCCAGGGCGGGCTGAAGGCGCCCGCCAGGGACGCCGCGGCGCTCGGCTATCCATCGCCGACGATCCCGTCGCTGCTGACGGGCTGCGAGGTCGACTATCATTTGCTGGACGCCGACCACGCGCTGTTCGCGCTTGACAACCGGCTCTACCGGATCGCGCGGGTGAAACGCTGAAAATGGACCGCGAGCCTTCAGGCTCGCAGCGCCAGAAGCGAGCCTGAAGGCTCGCGGTCCCCTACGCCTTCTCCGGCG
>CAMFKC010000563.1 GCA_945956975.1 uncultured Methylocystaceae bacterium
GGCGCTGCGGCTCGGCTTCACCGAAGACGAAGTCCACGCCGCCTGCAAGATCGACCCGTGGTTCATCGCGCGCATCGGCGAGATCGTCGCGCTCGAAAACCGCGTGCGCCAGCACGGCCTGCCGCAGGATCCCGACAATTTGCGGATGCTGAAGGCATATGGTTTCTCCGACCTGCGCCTCGCCACGCTGACTGGCAAGGCGGAGAAGGAAGTCACGGGACTGCGCCATGCGCTCGGCGTGCGGCCGGTCTTCAAGCGCATCGACACATGCGCGGCCGAATTCGCCTCGCCCACGGCCTACATGTATTCGACCTACGAGCGGCCGTTCGCGGGCGAGCCCGCCTGCGAGGCCGCGCCGTCGGCCAAGGAAAAGATCGTCATTCTCGGCGGCGGTCCGAACCGTATCGGGCAGGGCATCGAGTTCGACTATTGCTGCTGCCACGCCTGTTTCGCGCTGAGCGACGCGGGCTACGAGACCATCATGGTCAATTGCAATCCCGAGACCGTGTCGACCGACTACGACACCTCGGACCGGCTCTATTTCGAGCCGCTGACGGCCGAAGACGTGCTCGAGATCATGGCGACGGAAAAGTCGAACGGCACGCTTAAAGGAGTCATCGTGCAGTTCGGCGGCCAGACGCCGCTGAAGCTCGCCAATGCGCTGCAGCAGGCGGGCATTCCGATCCTCGGGACGTCGGTCGATTCCATCGACCTGGCCGAAGATCGTGATCGCTTCAAGCGCCTGCTGGACAAGCTCGGCCTCAAGCAGCCGATGAACGGGATCGCCTATTCGGTCGAACAGTCGCGGATCATGGCGAGCGAACTCGGGCTGCCGCTGGTCGTGCGCCCGTCCTATGTGCTGGGCGGTCGCGCGATGGCGATCATCCACGACGAGCCGGCGCTCAACGATTATCTGCTCGGCGTGCTGCCGAGCCTCGTGCCGTCCGACATCAAGGCGCGCTACCCAAACGACAAGACAGGCCAGATCAACACGGTGCTCGGCAAGAACCCGCTCTTGTTCGACCGCTACCTTGCCGACGCCATCGAGGTGGACGTCGATTGCGTGAGCGACGGCAAGGACGCGTGGGTCGCCGGCATCATGGAGCATATCGAGGAGGCCGGCATTCATTCCGGCGATTCCGCCTGCTCGCTGCCGCCGCGCTCGCTGTCACGCGACACGATCGCCGAGCTCGAATTCCAGACCAAGAAGCTCGCGCTCGCGCTCGACGTCGGCGGCCTGATGAACGTGCAATATGCGCTGAAGGACGGCGAGATCTACGTGCTCGAGGTCAATCCGCGCGCCTCGCGCACTGTGCCCTTCGTGGCCAAGGTGATCGGCGAGCCGATCGCCAAGATCGCCTCGCGCATCATGGCGGGCGAGAAGCTTTCGAATTTCAAGCTCAAGCCCATGCCGACCGACCACGTCGGCGTGAAGGAAGCCGTCTTCCCCTTCGCCCGCTTCCCGGGCGTGGACACGGTGCTGGGGCCGGAGATGCGCTCGACCGGCGAGGTCATCGGCCTCGACCGCAATTTCGAGATCGCCTTCGCAAAGTCGCAGCTCGGCGGCGGCACGAAGGTGCCGACCAAGGGCGCGGTCTTCGTCTCGGTGCGCGACGAGGACAAGGTCCGCGTGCTGGACGCGATCCGGATGCTTGTGTCCATTGGCTTCAAGGTGCGCGCGACCGGTGGGACGGCCCGATATCTGATCGAGAACGGCGTGCCGGCCGAGCGGATCAACAAGGTGTCGGAAGGCCGTCCGCACGTTGTCGACGCCATCAAGAACGGGTCGATCCAGCTCGTTTTCAACACGACGGCCGGCGCGCAGGCGTTGGCGGATTCCCGCTCGCTGCGCCGGGCGGCCCTCTTGCACAAGGCCCCCTACTACACCACTCTTGCAGGCGCGCTCGCCGCCGCCGAGGGCATCAAGGCCTATGTCGGCGGCGATCTGGAAGTGCGCGCGCTGCAGGATTATTTCGCCCCCGACGCCGCCTGATTGCCGACAGGCGGCCCACACCTCTACCCAAAGGTTTCGGAGACCAGAGACCGGATTCGGACGGAAACGAAAGAATGGAAAAACTGCCGATCACGGCGGCGGGTCATGCCGCCCTCATCGAAGAACTGCGGCGCCGCCAGCAGGAGGATCGCCCGCGCATCATCCAGATGATCGCGGAAGCGCGCGCGCACGGCGACCTCTCCGAGAATGCCGAATATCACTCGGCCAAGGAGCAGCAGTCTCTGAACGAGGGCCGGATCGCCGAACTCGAGGACAAGATCGCCCGCGCCGACGTCATCGACCTCTCGAAACTCTCAGGCAAGACGATCAAGTTCGGCGCGACCGTGACGCTGGTGGACGAAGATACCGACGAAGAGAAGAAGTACATGATCGTCGGCGAGACCGAGGCCGACGTGAAGAGCGGCCGCGTCTCCATCACCTCGCCGATCGCGCGCGCGCTGATCGGCAAGACCGTGGGCGACACCGTGGAAGTGAATACGCCCGGCGGCGGCAAGAGCTACGAGATCCTGAACGTCGCGTTCGGGTGACGCGGCCACACAACGTCATTGCGAGCGGCGAAGCAATCCAGAGCCACGACCCGGCTCTGCATTGCTT
>CAMFKC010000564.1 GCA_945956975.1 uncultured Methylocystaceae bacterium
GCAGCCAGGCATAGATGCCCGCCGATTCCTGGCGGATCATGCCGGCGCGCAGCATGAGGCGATGCGAGACGATCTCCGCTTCCTTCGGATTTTCGCGGAGAATGGGCAGGAAATAGCGGGAAAGGCGCATCGGGCGGGGTCTCGAATCTCGGGAGAGCGCAGTCGTGGCCTGTTCAAACGCAAGGCCCGGCAAAACACAAGGGAAGCCGGGCATATAGGGCGCTGCGCGATCACCGGGTTACGCCGCCGGTCATGCGGCGAGATAATTATACTGGATAACAATTGAACAATTGCGAGGCGCAACAAGAACGAATTGTGCGCTGCGGGATGAAATTTTGCACGATTTCTCTCCGCGCCCCCGTGACAAGAGAAAATCGCTCGTCTAGGGTCCGCTGCCTAACCGTAAGGGCCGCATCCGGAAACCCCGGACGCCGCAGTCCAAGTCGAGGGAGGACGCTGGAAACCGCACGATCCCACCGGGGATTGGAAGAGCCGCAGAGCCACGCGGGGACCAGATCAAGGACACGGGCAGAGAACGGGAGCGGGAGCAGCGATGGCTGCCCCGCTCTTTGCTTTTGCGGCCTGTTCTACGGCTTCCCAGGGCCTATTCGGCTTCCTCTTCGTCCTGCTTCTCCCGCTCGTCGCCCTCTTCCGCCTCGTTGATCGGCGACTCGTCGTCGTTCTCCGGCACGTCTTCCGCCGAGCCCGCGGCGACGCGCGCCGGCTCCGGCCCGCGATTGAACGGCTTGGGCGGGCGGCGGGGCGGCGCGGGCGGGGGAATGTAGAATTCGGTCTGGCATTTCGGGCAGACGGGCTTCTCCTTGAAGTCGAAGAAGCGTGTGCCGCAGGATGCGCACAGGCGTTTGACGCCGCGGTGTTCGTTCATCTGTTTTCCTTTTCTTGGCCGCGCGAACGCAGGATCCCGGGCGCGCGAACGCATGATCGGCTGGCCGTCGAGTCGGACGCCCGGCGGTTGGAGGGGCTTGTCGAGGTTTGCGGCAGACACCCTGCCGCTTGGGTCACGCCTTCTGCAGCGCGCTTTCCGAGGCGACGCGCTCGAAGGCTTCGGCGGCGCTCTTGATCCGGTACTGGACCTCGCCGCCACGTTCGGGCAGTTGACGCACCACCTTGAATTCATGGCCGGAGGCCGTCCGCGTCGACATTGTCGACGCCATACGGACGCTTTCGCCGATCTTGAAACGGTGGGTCATTTCGCCTGTCCTGTCTGGAGACGGCGAGCTTGCCGTGCGTGCTTATAGGCTCTTTACGCCGTCATAGCGACGAAAGAGAGGCGCTGCTCGCGCGCCCGGGCCAGCGGCAAGATTGACGCGGCTCCACGCCCCGGCTTAGCTGTGCGAAATCCTTCGGAGATCAAGCATGAATTCGGGTTTGCGCCTTTCGTTGCTCGCGGTCGCCGCCGCGTCTCTTGCCGGTCTCGTCGCAGTGGATACGGCAGCGGCCCAGCCCGCCGGCAGTTATGCGCGCTCCTGCAAGAACAGCCGGATGATCGGACCGGTGCTCTATTCGCTCTGCACCATGCGCAATGGACGAACGATGTCGGCAAAGCTCGACGTGCGCGGATGCGTCGGCGATATCGCCAACATCGACGGGCGCCTCACCTGCCGGAAGGGTCCGGCAACGCCGACCAGCCCCGCGGTCGCGCTCGGCTCCGGATCGGGCGACCGCTGCCACAGCTATGCGACGGAAATGATCTCGATGGACTCGCGGGCGCGCCAGGCCCGGTGCCCGGGCTGGACCAGTCACAGCAATTACGGCGGGCACTACAGCTGGTGCCAGAAGATGCCGCCGGCGCGCGTGCAGCAGGCGCTCGCCAACTGGGGCACGCGGTTTCAGGGCTGCCGCTTCAAGATGGGGTTCTGACCCTCAGGCGCCCTCGCCCCGCGCCCAGCCGTCCTTGCATTGCGCGACGTAGTCCGCGTAGCGCCCCTCGGCGATCGCCCCGCGGGCGCCGGCCATCATGTCCTGGTAATAGGCGAGATTGTTCCACGTCAGCAGCATCATGGCGAGGATCTCGCCGGACTTCACGAGGTGATGCAGATAGGCCCGCGAATAGTCGCGAGCAGCCGGGCAAGTGGACTCGGGATCGAGCGGGCGCGGATCTCTGGCGTGTTTCGCGTTCTTCAGGTTCACGCGGCCGAAGCGCGTGTAGGCGAGGCCGTGGCGGCCCGCGCGGGTTGGCATGACGCAATCGAACATGTCGATCCCGCGCGCCACGCTCTGCAGGATGTCGTCGGGCGTGCCAACGCCCATGAGGTAGCGCGGGTTGCCCGCCGGTAGATGCGGTTCGACCGTTTCAATCATGGCGAGCATCACATCTTGCGGCTCGCCGACCGCGAGGCCGCCGACGGCGAGACCGTGGAAGTCCATATCGGCCAGCGCCTTGGCGCTTTCGACGCGCAGCGCCGGAATGTCGCCGCCCTGCACGATGCCGAAGGCCGCCCTGCCCGGTTGCTCCCGAAACGCTTTTCGCGAGCGTTCGGCCCAGCGCAGCGACAGGCGCATGGCGCGCTCCTGGTCCGCAGGCGAGGCCGGCAGCCGGATGCATTCGTCGAACTGCATCTGGATGTCGGACCCGAGCAAAGCC
>CAMFKC010000565.1 GCA_945956975.1 uncultured Methylocystaceae bacterium
ACCTACCCACTGCATATCGTCGGCAGCGTCAGATGTGTATAAGAGACAGGGACTACTGGCCGGAGAAGCTGGGACGCCAGACGCTCTACGAACCGGTCGAGCGCGGCTTCGAGCGCGAGATCGGCAAGCGGCTGGAATATTGGGCGAAGCTCCGGAAGGAGCGGGGCGGGTAGGCGGACCGCAGGCCTTCAGGCTCGCCTGCGCGCCTGAAGGCGCGCGGTCCAGCATGACACGCCCCCGCCTTTGCGCTACCAAGCGGCCATGAAGGCCTATCTCCTCGTATTCCTCGGCGCCGGCTTCGGCGGCATGTTGCGGCACGGCGCTAATACGGCCGTCACGCGCGCGCTTGGCGCCGACTTTCCCTGGGGCATCTTTTTCATCAACGTGACCGGCTGCTTCGCGATGGGGCTGATCGCCGGCTGGCTCGCGTTTCGCACGCAGCACGGCTGGTCGCAGGACGTGCGCCTGCTGCTTACCACGGGCGTGCTCGGCGGCTACACGACCTTCTCCGCCTTCTCGCTGGATTTCGCGACCCTTTGGGAGCGCGGGGCGCAGGGGACGGCGGTCGTCTATGTGCTCGGCTCCGTCGTGCTGTCGCTTGCAGCCGTGTTCCTCGGCCTCGCGCTGGTGAGGATGGCGTCGTGACGAACGGCTCGCAGAAGCGCAAGGCGCGCGCCGCGCAGAAACATGCGGAGGCTCCGAAAGCCGCGCCGAAGCCTGCCGCCGCGCCCGTGCGCACCGGCGTGCAGACGCTGACGGTGGCGCCGGAAGAAGCCGGCATGCGGCTCGACCGCTGGTTCAAGCGGCGCTTTCCCGGGCTTGCTCTTTCGCATCTCGCCAAAATCGCCCGCAAGGGCGAGGTGCGCGTGGACGGCAAGCGCGTGGACACGGCGACGCGGCTGGAAGAGGGCAATGTCGTGCGCGTGCCGCCGCTGACGCTGGACGCGCCGGATGTGCCCGCCGTCAGGCGGATCAACCCGGAGGACGCCGAAGCCATCCGCCGCATGACGCTCTACGAGGACAAGCATGTGCTGGTCCTCAACAAGCCCTGTGGGCTCGCCGTGCAGGGCGGCTCGGGCACGAGGCATCACATCGACGGCATGCTGGCCTCGCTCGCCGACGAGAAGGGCAACCGGCCGGTGCTGGTGCATCGCCTCGACCGCGACACGTCGGGCGTGCTGCTGATCGCCAAGAACCGGAAGATCGCCGCCGAACTCGGCGAGGTCTTCCGCTCGCGCAAGGCGCAGAAGATCTACTGGGCGCTGGTGGAAGGCGTGCCGAAGCCTTCGCAGGGGCGCATCTCGCTCTATCTCGCCAAGGGGCCGGGGATGGGCGACGACCGCGGCGCGAAGCCGCGGCGCGGCGAGGCTGCGAAGGACGTGCAGGCCAATCGCGAGAAGATGCGCGTCGCCAAGCACGGCGAGGACGATGCGCAGCATTCGCTGACCTATTACGCCATCGTCGACAAGATCGCGCCGAAATGCGCGTGGCTGTCGATGAAGCCGCTGACCGGCCGCACGCATCAATTGCGCGCGCATGCCGAAGCCATCGGCCATCCGATCTTCGGCGATCCGAAATACGGCAAGGAAGACCATCGCCGCCGCGACGCGATGCATGTCATGCCCGACAATCTCGACCGCAAGCTGCATCTGCTGGCGCGCCGCCTCGTGCTGCCGCATCCCGCCGGCGGCATGATCGACGTGACGGCGCCGCTGCCGGAACACATGCAGAAGACCTGGGACGCCTTTGCTTTCGATGCGAAGCAGTACGATCCGATCGTGGAAGCCCCCGAAGAATAAGACCGGAGGAAACAGATGAAGAAGTTCGCCGCGCTCTGCCTGCTCGCCCTGTCCTGTGCGCCCGCGCTCGCGCAGACCCGCCTGCCGACCATCCCGCCCGACCAATATACCGACGAGCAGAAGAAGGCCGCGCAGGAGTTCGAGGCGGCGCGCAAGACCAAGGTCTTCGGCCCCTTCGAGCCGCTGATGCATTCGCCCGAAGTCATGACCCAGGCGCGCTCGATGGGCGATTACCTGCGCTACAAGTCGGCGCTCGGCAATACGCTGTCGGAACTCGTGATCCTCGTGACCGCGCGCGAATGGACGCAGGATTACGAGTGGCACGTCCACTATCCGATCGCGCTGAAGGCCGGCATCAAGAAGGAGATCGCCGATTCGATCGCCGACGGCCGGCGGCCGGTCGGCATGAGCGAGGACGAGGAGATCGTCTATGATTTCTCGACCGAATTGCACAAGAACAAGCGCGTATCGGACGCCACCTTCGCGCGCGCCGAGAAGCGCTTCGGAAAGAAGGGCGTGGTCGATCTCACCGGCATCAACGCCTATTACACGCTGCTTGCCATGCAGATGAACGTGGCGCGCTACCAGGTTCCGGCCGGCGGGCTGAAGCTGCCGCGCTTCCCGGAATGAGCCAGCCGATGCGCCTCCTGATCTTCGATGTCGACGGCACGCTGGTCGACAGCCAGGACAATATCGTGGAGTCGCAACGGCGCACCTTTCTGGCGCATGGACTGACGCCGCCGGACCGGCGCACGAGCCTGTCGGTCGTCGGCCTCTCATTGCGCGAGGCCTTCACCGTTCTGGTC
>CAMFKC010000566.1 GCA_945956975.1 uncultured Methylocystaceae bacterium
TCTTGCCGGCTTCGGGGTCGTGCGTCTGATTCGCAACGCCAATGCGGCGGACGATGCGCCGGGTGGAAGCTCGCGGAGGTGAGCATGAGCACGCAGGACATGCGCTCGATTCCCGAGCTGCTCGAACATGCCTTGAGCCAAGGGTCTCAGCTCGTCAGCAACGAAGTTGCGCTGGTGCGGGCGGAGATCGCGGAAAAGGCTGCGATGATGGGGCGGGGAGTCGTCATGATCGGCTTCGGCGCCCTGCTCCTTGTTCCAGCGATGATCATGATCCTCCTTGCCGTGTCTTCTCTGCTGATCGAACGCGGCATGCCCGTGTGGCAAGCCAATCTATCGACCGGAGTCGGCGCGCTGCTGATCGGGGGATTCGTCGCCTGGATGGGCGCCAACAATTTTTCGGCGCACCGCCTCGCGCCGCGCCGGACCGCCGAGCAGCTGCGGCGCGACGGTGTTGCATTGAAGGAGATGGTTCGATGAACGCAGGCTCGTTCGACGTGCGCCGCATCAACGACACGGTCATGCATTCGATCCGCGATAATCCAATCGCCGCCGCTCTGCTCGGCATGGGCGTCGTCTGGCTCGTCTCGTCGAAGACGAGCGCCCCCCAGGCTATGGGCCGCGTCCTTCAGTCGGCAGGCGACGCCTTGTCGTCTGGCAAGGAGACGGTCGTAACCGCTGCGCGTCAGGCCGGCTCTTCTCTTCGGGAATTCGAAGAGCGGGCGGAGCCGGCGATCGGCGATACGATCGATTCGGCGTCGAGATATGTTCGCTCGGCCTCTGGGCGTCTGCGCGAGACGGCGCACGATGTGGCGGACAGGGCAGTCGATGCAACGAGCGATCTCAGGGACCGTGTCGCGGATTACGGCAAAGACGTCGTCCATGATATCGGCAAACTTCGTCGCTCCGACTCGCGCGTCGCCGCCCGGTTGAACAATGCGCGCGACTGGCTGTCGGAGGCGCTGGACAAGGAACCGCTCTTGCTTGCGGCGGGCGCCCTCGCCGTCGGCGCTGCGATCGCCGCGACACTCCCCGTTGCGAGCGCCGCCGAGAATCTTGGCGAAAAGGCGCGGAAGCTGGCGGACGACGCCTCGGATCTAACGACGGCCGGAATCGCTCGTGCCGTGGACAGCGCCGACGATGTTGCGCGCGCGGCCATGAAGCAGGCGGAACGGCACGGCCTTACGCCCGGGCAATTGGCTCAGACCGCCGGCGAGACCTTTGAAAAGGCGCGCACCGCGGCTACGGATGCGGCCCATACGGCAGCGGACAAACTGCTTTGAGCTAGGCCTTCCTGCGCATCCATGCGCGATAGGCCAAGGGAAGGGTGAAGCTGATCAGCAGAAACCGTGCGAGGTGATGCGCGCCGACGTAGAGCGGATCAATCCCGAGCGCGAATGCGAGCAGGGTCATGGCCTCAAGGCCACCCGGCGAGAAGGCGAGCAGCGTTTGCGCGAACGGCAGCGATAGCGTCAGGCCCGCGCCTATCGCGAAAACGGTCGCGATGCCGACCGCGATGAAGAATGAGCCGAGCGCGGCAGGCGCGGAGCGTGCGAACAATCGCCAGTCGAAGCCGATGAAACGTACACCCACCCAGGCGCCGATGAGCACCTGGGCGAGAACGACGACGGGCTGCGGGGGACGACCCGGCGCAAAGCCAAGCGCGTGCGCGCCGCCCGACGCGATCATGGCGCCGAACAGCATGCCGCCGGCGACGCCCAGCCTCTCCATTCCGTAACCCAACGCCGCGCCCGCAAGCAGCAGGTACAGGAGGATCGCGACGGAATCGATCGGGCCGCTTAGCGCCGCAGCATGCGCTGCGCCCGATTCCGCGACGATCAAGGGAACGAGACCCATCAGCAGAAACACGCGCAGCACTTGGACGAAGGCTATTCGCGAGAGATCCGCTGTCGCATCCGCCGCCGCGACCGCAAATACGTAGGACAGCGCCCCCGGAACCGAGGCGAAGAACGCCGTGGAGCGCGTCCACCCCGGCGCGCGCTCTAGCACCTTCGCACAGGCGAGAGTGGAGAGGGCGACGCTGACGGCCATGATGGCGATAGAGAGTGGATAGGCTGCGATCTTCTGCAGCATCTGCGGGGTCACGGCGGCGCCGATCGCAACGCCGGACGAAACCATCGCTGCCCAACGGAACGGCGCCGTCAACGGCTCCGCGAGGCGAAGCGCAGCCAGAAACGCCGTGCCGATCATGGCCCCCGAAAGCCAGCCGGCCGGAACGCCGATCGCGGCGACGCCTGCGCCCGCGAGCGCCGCGCCAGCAATGGTGAACAATTGAGCCGCAAGCGGCGGCAGTCCAAGCCGCGAGGGATCGGGCCGTTTCACCGCTTGACCCAGGCCGCGATCCGCCGCGCAGCTTCGGCGATGTCCTTGGGATCGCGGGCAAAGCACAGCCGCAGGAAAGCTTCCCCGCCCGCGCCGAAAGCGTTGCCCGGTGCAAGCCCGACGCCGGCCTCGTCCACCAGCTTGAACGCGAGGCGGCGCGTGTCGTCTTCACCGTCCACCGACAGGAACATGTAGAAACTGCCTTCGGGCGCTGCGAACCGCAGACGCTCCAGCGGACCAAGCGTATCGCAGAGCGCCGC
>CAMFKC010000567.1 GCA_945956975.1 uncultured Methylocystaceae bacterium
TGTGTATAAGAGACAGGCGCTGGACAAGACCAAGGGCGACACGGACGGCACGAAGCTGGTGGAGGCAATGAAGGGCATGTCCTGGACGAGCCCGCGCGGCCCGATCTCGATCGACCCCCAGACCCGCGACATCATCCAGAACGTCTACATCCGCAAGGTCGAGAAGAAGAACGGCCAGCTCTACAACGTCGAATTCGAGACGATGGCCAACATCAAGGACCCCTTCAAGGCCGCCAAGGCCGCAGGGAAATAAGTCGAGAGCGCAATCCCTCTCCCGCGAAAGCAGGAGAGGGTGACCCTCGCGTCAGCGAGGGTCGGGTGAGGGCGCCGCCATTGCGACGATCAATCGAGTTTAGGCGCGTCCCTCATCCGTCACGCTTCGCGTGACACCTTCTCCCGCAAGGCGGGAGAAGGACGCGCGCGCCTATCCGCGCGTGCATTCCGCCGCATCTTTGCAGGAGACCTGACGTGCTGACAGTGCTCTTCGACGGCCTTGCCTACGGCATGCTGCTCTTCGTGCTGGCGGTGGGCCTGTCGGTCACGCTAGGCCTCATGAACTTCATCAATCTCGCGCACGGCGCCTTCGCCATGGCGGGCGGCTATATTGCCGTCGTGATGATGCAGAAATTCGGCCTCTCGCTGTTCTGGGGCCTGCCGGTCGCCTTCGTCCTCACGGCGGCGCTCGGCGCCTTTCTCGAGCGCACGCTCTACGTCCATCTCTACGACAAGCCGCATCTCGACCAGGTCATGTTCACCATCGGCCTCGTCTTCATGTCGGTGGCGGCCGTCGACTATTTCATGGGCGCAAGCCCCCAGATCGTGAACGTGCCGGCCTCGCTCGAGGGTCATCTCGATATCGGCGGCCTGTCGTTCAACAAGTATCGCCTGTTCGTCATCGCCTTCTGCGCGCTGCTGACGGTGGCGCTGCAACTCGGCCTGTCGAAGACGCGCTTCGGTTCGCGCCTGCGCGCAGCGGTTGACGACGCGCGTGTCGCGCGTGGCCTTGGCATCAACGTCACCACCATCTTCGCGCTCACCTTCGCATTTGGCTCGGGCCTCGCCGGCCTCGGCGGTGCGCTCGGCAGCGCCATCTTCAGCCTGGATCCCCAGTTCCCGCTGAAGTTCATGATCTACTTCCTCGTCGTCATCGCCGTGGGCGGCACGACGACGATCACGGGCCCTTTCTTCGCCTCCATCCTGCTCGGCGTCGCAGACGTGGCGGGCAAGTATTACCGGCCTGAAATCGCCGGCTACAAGATCGAGATCGGCGGCTTCGTGATCTACACGATCATGGTGCTCGTGCTGATCTTCAGGCCGCAGGGCCTGTTCGGCCGCGCGCCGGGCAAGTGAGAAGCCAATGATCGACACTGCCGCACATGCGAGCCAGGGCGGCGAGAGCCGCGCCATGGCCTACTTCCGCGAGCGCGCGAAATGGCGCTGGCCGGAGTTCGCGCTCTGGGCGCTCGCCTTCGCGCTCGCCTTCATCTTCCCGTCGCGCGCGCTGCTGTTCAACGAGGTCGCCATCCTCGCGCTCTTCGCGCTCTCGCTCGACATCGTGCTGGGCTATGCCGGCATCGTCTCGCTCGGCCATGGCGCCTTCTTCGGTCTCGGCGCCTATGTCGGCGGGCTGCTGGCCAAGGCCGGCGGCGGCGCGGGCCTGCTCAGCGATCCGACCTTCGGCCTTCTGGTCGCGGCGCTCTTCTGCGGTTTCGTCGGCTACATCACGAGCTTCCTTGTGCTCCGCGGCGCAGATCTCACGCGCCTCATGGTCACGCTCGGCGTCGCGCTGATCTTCGGCGAACTCGCCAATCGTATGGCCTGGCTGACGGGCGGCGCCGACGGCCTGCAGGGCGTCGCGCCCGGCAAGATCCTGGGGCTCTTCGATTTCGATCTCTACGGCCGCAACGCCTATCTCTATTCGCTCACCACGCTCTTCCTCCTGTTCATCGTCGCGCGAAAGGTCATCAACTCGCCCTTCGGGGTGTCGCTGCGCGCGATCAAGGGCAATGCGCTGCGCGCCGGCGCCATCGGCATCAACGTCAATCGCCGCCTCAACGGGGCCTATACGATGGGCGCGGCCTATGCCGGCGTCGCAGGCGCGCTGCTCGCGCAGACCACGGCGTTCGTCTCGCTCGACGTGCTGGAATTCCATCGCTCGGCGGACGTCATGCTCATCGTCATCTTCGGCGGCGTCGGCACGCTCTATGGCGCCATCGTCGGCGCGGCCGCCTTCAAGGTCCTCTACGACCTCCTCGCCGCAGCCACCCCGCAATATTGGCAGTTCTGGCTCGGCCTCATCCTGGTCCTGCTCGTGCTCTTCGTGCGCGGCGGAATCATGGGCCTCGTCGGCAGCCTCTACAACCGCATGGCCGGCAAGGGAGGCGCGGCATGAGCCAGTCTCCACCCGGCGCCGTGCTCGCCACGAAAAACCTGGTGCGCCGTTTCGGCGGCCTCGTCGCTACCAACGACGTCACCTTCTCGCTGCCGGCAGGCGCGCGCCATGCGCTGATCGGCCCGAACGGCGCGGGCAAGACGACCTTCGTCAACCTGCTCTCGGGCGTGCTGCCGCCGACCTCCGGCCAGGTCTTCCT
>CAMFKC010000568.1 GCA_945956975.1 uncultured Methylocystaceae bacterium
ACCTTGTTGGCGCCAGCCGGGATCACCGGCTCCTTCAGGATGAACTTGGCGAAATCGGCGAAAGGCTGCAGCACGCCCCAGGGGCCGACGACATTCGGGCCGCGGCGCAGATGCACTGCGCCCCACACCTTGCGCTCGCCGTAGATCAGGACAGCGGTCGAGAGCAGCAGGCAGACCAGCAGGATCAGGCTTTTCGCGACGCCCCAGAGGATTGGCCAGAGCCAGGCGTTGTCGGTCATCGGCTCACTCCGCCGCTTGCTGGTAGCCGCCCGCGGCCACGGCCGAGCATTCCGCCATGACGGCAGACGCGCGCGCGATCGGGTTGGTCAGGTAGAAATCCTCAATGGCGTCGCCGAAAGCCGCCTTGTCGGTCGCGCCGCCGAGCGCGGCCAGCGCGGACAAGGCGCCGATGTCGGCGGCTACGACTTCGTCGATCTGCGCGTAGAGCGGGTGCGCGACGACAAGCGCAGCGCGAAGCGCGGCGAGCGAATCGTACGGCAGCCTGTGGCCGAGCACGTCCGACAGCGCGCGCAGGATCGCCCAGCCCTCGCGCGCGTCGCCGGGCGGGAAGCAGGCGCGGTCGGAGCGCTGCACGCGGCCTTCGGTGTTGGCGTAGAGGCCCGACATTTCCGTATAGGCCGCGCAGGGCAGGATCACATCGGCGCGATGCGCGCCGCGGTCGCCATGCGTGCCGATGTAGACGACGAAGGCGCCCGGCGCGATGTCGATCTCGTCGGCGCCGAGGTTGAACAGCAGGTCCACGCCGCCGGCATTGGTCATGGCGACGGCGTCAAGGCCGCCCTCGCCCGGCACGAAGCCGATGTCGAGGCCGCCAACACGAGAGGCCGCCGTGTGCAGCACGTTGAAGCCGTTCCAGCCGTCCTTGATCATGCCCATGTCGAGGGCGGCCTTGGCGAGCGCGGACAGGACGGCCTTGCCGTCCGGGCGCGCGAGCGCGGCGGCGCCGACGATCATCATCGGCTTGGCGATGTCCTTCGGCGCCTGCGCCAAAAACTCCGCGATGCTCTCCGGGCCCGCGCCGAAATAGGCATAGTCGTAGGTCAGATCGTTGCGCGCGCCGATCACGCCGGTCATGAAATTGCCGGCGCGCTTGCGCTTGAGGATGCGCGCGTTGAGCACGGGAGCTTCCTTGCGCGGGTTGGATCCGACGATCACGAGCGCGTCGGCCTGCTCGATGCCTTCGATCGTCGTGTTGAAGAGGTAGGAGGCGCGGCCGAGCGACGGATCGAGTTTCGAGCCGTCCTGACGGCAGTCCAGGTTCTTCGAGCCGAGCGACTCGACGAGGCCCTTGAGCGCGAACATCTCTTCCACGCTGACGAGATCGCCGGCGAGCGCGCCGATCCTTTCAGGCGCTGTCGCCTTGGTCTTCGCGGCGATGGCGGCGAAAGCCTCCGTCCAGGAGGCGACACGCAGCTTGCCGTTCTCGCGCAGATAGGGGCGATCGAGACGCTGGCGCCTCAAGCCGTCCACGATCTGGCGGGTCTTGTCGGAAATCCACTCCTCGTTCACCGCGTCGTTCACGCGCGGCAGGATGCGCATGACCTCGCGGCCGCGCGTGTCGATGCGAATGGCGGAGCCGACGGCGTCCATCACGTCGATGCCCGGCGTACGATTGAGCTCCCAAGGCCGCGCCTTGAAATTCTGCGGCTTCGGCAGAAGCGCGCCGACCGGGCAGATGTCGGCGATGTTGCCCGACAGTTCGGACTTCATCGCGGTCTGCAGATAGGTGGTGATCTCCATGTCCTCGCCGCGATGGATCGCGCCCATGTCCGACGTGCCGGCGACTTCCGCGGTAAAGCGGACGCAGCGCGTGCAGTGGATGCAGCGGTTCATCGAGGTCTTGACGAGCGGGCCGATGTATTTGTCGGTCACGGCATGCTTGTTCTCGGCGAAGCGCGAGGAATCCACGCCATAGGCCATGGCCTGGTCCTGCAGGTCGCATTCGCCGCCCTGGTCGCAGATCGGGCAATCCAGCGGATGGTTGATCAGAAGGAATTCCATCACGCCTTCGCGCGCCTTCTTCACCATCGGCGAATTGGTCAGCACGACCGGCGGCTCGCCGTTGGGGCCCGGACGCAGGTCGCGCACGCTCATCGCGCAGGAGGCGGTGGGCTTGGGCGGGCCGCCCTTCACTTCGACCAGGCACATGCGGCAGTTGCCGGCGATCGACAGGCGCTCGTGATAGCAGAAGCGCGGAATCTCCTTGCCCGCCTCCTCGCACGCCTGCAGCAGCGTGTATTCGGCGGGGACGTCGATCTCGATGCCGTCGACGATGAGCTTCGTCATGATCCTACTCCGCCGCCACGCCGATGCGCTCGACAGGCTCATGCGGCGCACGCGCCGAATAATCGTCGATCCGCTTCTCGATCTCGTGCCGGAAATGCGTGATGAGGCCCTGGATCGGCCATGCGGCTGCGTCGCCGAGCGCGCAGATCGTGTGGCCCTCGACCTGCTTGGTGACTTCCAGGAGCATGTCGATTTCGGACTTGTGCGCCCTGCCCTCGGCCATGCGATTCATGACGCGCCACATCCAGCCCGTGCCCTCTCGGCAGGGCGTGCACTGGCCGCAG
>CAMFKC010000569.1 GCA_945956975.1 uncultured Methylocystaceae bacterium
GCATGAGCATGAGGCGCGCGATCGCGAGAACCGCAAAGGTCAGCACGAACAGCAACAGGCCGAGCAGGATCAACGCGGACTGATGCACGTCGGAGGCCTCCGCGAATTCGCTGGCGATCGCGGCCGAAATCGTCGTGGCGGGCGCGAAGATGGAGGATTGGATCTTGAAGGAATTGCCGATCACGAACGTGACCGCCATCGTTTCGCCGAGTGCGCGTCCGAGCGCGAGCATGACGCCGCCGATGACGCCGACGCGCGTGTAGGGAATGACGACGTTGCGGACGACCTCCCACGTGGTCGCGCCAATGCCGTAGGCCGCTTCCTTCAGCACCGGCGGCACTGTCATGAACACGTCGCGCGAAATCGAGGTGATGAAGGGCAGGATCATGATCGCGAGGACGAGCGAGGCGTTGAACAGCGACAGGTTGCTCGCCGGTCCCTTGAATATCTCGTTTAGAACCGGGACGTTCGCGAAGGTCGCGATCACCGCCGGCTGAAAATGCTCCGCCAGGAACGGCCCGAGCACGAAGAAGCCCCACATGCCGTAGATGATGGAGGGAATGCCGGCGAGAAGCTCGATCGCGGTGGAGATCGGCTGGCGCAGCCGCTGCGGGCAGAGTTCGGTCAGAAAGACCGCGACGCCGAGGCCGACCGGCACGGCGATCGCCATGGCGATGAGCGAGGAAACCAGCGTGCCGTAGATGGGCCCGAGGCCGCCCATGATGGGTTCCGGTTGCGCATTGGGCGCCCACCGCTGGGTCAGCAGGAAGTCGAAGCCGAACGTCTGGATGGCCGGCCAGGCGCCGACGAACAGCGACGCGATGATGCCGCCGAGAATAAGCAGGACGAGCCACGCCGACAGGCGAGTCGCCCAGAAGAAGATGCGGTCTGCGTTCCGCAGGTTCCTGAGAACCGAAGTCCTGTCGCCGATCGCCATCCTGGTGGCCTTTGGCGCCGTCAGCATCGCCTCTGACACGTCGTCGCTCCATGTACGCTGCATGAGGTGAATGGAGGCGCGGCGCGCCTCCATTCCTTGGAACTACTTGTTCTTGATTTCAGCAGCCCAGGTCTTGTGGATCATTTCCTTCACATTGGCGGGCATCGGAATGTAGTCCAGTTCCGCAGCGGTCTTGTCGCCATTCTTGAAGGCCCAGTCGAAGAACTTCAGGGCCTCGGCGGAGGCCGCCTTGTCCTGAGGATCGGCGTACATGAGGATGAACGTCGCCGCCGTCATCGGCCAGGAAGCGTCGCCCGGCTGGTTCGACAGGATGAGATAATAGCCCGGCGCATGCGCCCAGTCGGCGTTGGCCGCCGCGGCCTGGAAGGCGGCGAGCGTCGGAGAGACGCGCTTGCCGGCCTTGTTCATCATGTCGACGTGCGTCATCTTGTTCTGCTTGGCATAGGCGTATTCGACATAGCCGATCGAATTCTTGGTCTGCGCGACATTGCCGGCCACGCCGTCATTGCCCTTGGCGCCGACGCCCACCGGCCATTCGACCGCCGTGTTGGAGCCGACCTTGGACTTCCACTCCGGCGACACCTGGGACAGGTAGTCGGTGAAGTTGAACGTCGTGCCCGAGCCGTCCGAGCGGCGAACGACGGCGATAGCCGCGTCAGGCAGCTTGGCCCCGGCGTTCAGCTTGGCGATCGCCGGATCGTTCCACTTGGCGATCTTGCCCAGGAAGATGTCGGCCAGCGTCGCGCCGTCCAGCACGAGTTCGCCCGGCTTCACGCCCTCGATGTTCACGACCGGCACGATGCCGCCCATGACCTGCGGCCACTGGACGAGGCCGTCCTTCTTCAGCTTGTCGGCCGTCAGCGGCGCGTCGGAGGCGCCGAACGTGACCGTCTTCGCCAGGATCTGCTTGATGCCCGCGCCGGAGCCGATCGACTGGTAGTTCAGGCCGTTGCCGGTCTCCTTCTTGTAGGCGTCCGCCCATTTCGAATAGATCGGATAGGGGAAGGTGGCGCCGGCGCCGGAGATGTCAGCGGCGCGGGCGGGGGCGGTCGCGACCATCGCGACGGCGGCCACGCAGGCGGCGCGGAGGAGGTTGTTCAGGAGCATTTGACCCTCGTTGTTTCGTCTCGACGCTTTCGGCGTCGGGCGCTGACTACGCGTCGCGCAATGCGCAACAACGACACTTGGGTGACACTATCGTGACACTGCACTCCAGATGCGCCGACCACCGCCCGTTCGCGGCCGCCCGCCGGGACCGCAAGGCCGAATTGCGGGCGCATTGGCGGCCTTGGGAAGAAAAATCGAGCTCCCGCCTGGGCGATGCGCCGCCTGCGCCGCTCACGCTCGTTGCATTCCAGCTTGAACTTGAGCAAAATCCGCCGGGGAATGTTGTTTCCTTGGGGGCGATATGCCGAAACGCGGCCTTACGCTTGGGGAACTGGCCGAGAAGACAGCCAAGTTCGATGTTCACTGCCAGCGCTGTTCGCAACTCTACTCGATCGATCTCGCATCGGTGAAGCGGCCGCCCGAGGACACGCTCGCCAACGTCGAACGCAGTCTGTCCTGCCCCAACTGCGGCGCCATGGACGTGAAGATAAAGCTGTCGGACGCAATGCGAAAATAGAAGCGGCC
>CAMFKC010000570.1 GCA_945956975.1 uncultured Methylocystaceae bacterium
GCGCCGCCCTACCTGCCGTGGCGCGGGCGCGCTGCAAGGCGACGAATTCCTCGCCATTGTCGAGCGCCTCGATCGCGCCGCGCTGCACGAAGAGCGGCACGCCCGATGTCGAATACTGGATCATGTTTTCGATCGTCTGGCCGAGCGCCGGCGGCGCCTCGAGCCAGCCGGCGCGCCAGCCCGTCATGGCCCAGTTCTTGGACATGGTGTTCACGAAGAGGATGCGGTCGTCCTGCGCCATCACGTCGTGGAACGACGGAGCGCGGTCGCCCGCGTAGTAGAATCGTCCGTAAATCTCGTCCGCAACGATCCACAGCCCGTTTTCGCGGGCGAGCGCGAGGATCGCGCGCAATTCGTCGTGCGTCGCGGTCCATCCGGAGGGGTTGGAGGGCGTGTTGACGAAAATCGCGCGTGTGCGGTTCGTGACCGCCGCCTTAAGGCGCTCGAAATCCAGCCGCCACCGGAAACCGCCGTCGATGCGCGCGAATTCCAGCGGCGCTTCCACGGTCCGCGCGCCTGAAATGGTCAAGGCGCCCGAAAAATTCGGCCATGCGGGCGTCAGCACGATCGCCTCGTCGCCGGCCCCGGCGACGATCCGCGTCGCCAGTTGCAGCGCGTGCATCCCGCCGACGGTGGCGAAGAAGCGTTCCGGCTCGAAAGCGCCCTGGCCATCGGCGAAGGGCGTCCCGTAGATGCGCGTCATCATGCGCGCGACCGCCGCACGGAAATCGGGATGGCCGCGCTGAGCCGTGTAGAAGGTTTCCCCCGCCGCCAGCGACGCGATGCAGGCTTCGGTAATGTTCCGGGCCGTCGGCAGATCGCCTTCGCCTACCCAGAGGGGCATGAGGCCCTGCCGGCCCTGTCCGTAGTTGAAGACCTCGACGATGCCGCTGGCCGGCGCCTGGGTGGCCTCGGGCCGGGCAGCGGCGAGGAGGCGCGCGTTCGGGTCGAGGCTGGGAGACGTCACGGCTTGGCCTTGCAGGAACAGCGGCCGAACCGCCGCCGCCCTGCGCTTAGAGCATCGCCGGTCCGGCGCCAAATGCGCTCGCGGCGCCTCGAGACGCGAGAGCCGATGCTACTTCTTGACCAGAGCGTCGCGGATTTCCTCAAGCAGCACTTCCGAGCGCGGCGGGGGCGGCGGTGCGGCGGGCGCCGGGGCATGGGAGCCCTTCAGCCGCTCGATCTGCTTGATGGCGATGAACAGGACGAAGGCGATGATCAGGAAGTTGATGACCGCCGTGATGAAGCTGCCGTAGCCCAGGACCGCGCCGGCCTTCTTGGCGTCGGCATAGGCCGGATGGCCCTGAATGGCAGAGGTGAGCGGCAGGTAGTAGTTGGAGAAGTCAAGCCCACCGGTGATCGCGCCAATGAGGGGCATGATGATGTCGCCGACCAGCGAATCGACGATCTTGGAGAAGGCCGCGCCGATGATCACGCCGACAGCAAGGTCGACGACGTTGCCCTTCATGGCGAAATTCTTGAAATCCTGAAGCATGGCCGCCTCCTCATGGCTCCGGCGTCCCGCCGGACAATCCGTCCCGAGCCAGAAGGTTAGCTTGATTCCCCGGACCGGCACAGTAGCGTGACGGAAGGCGCCGGCGTCGAGACCGGCGCGCAGGAGGACGGGGCGGATGATCGCAGGCTGGGCGGCGGTTCTGGCGACGCTCGCCTATATCTGCGCGCTGTTCGCTGTCGCGCATTACGGCGACACGATCGGCAAGCGCTTCGTGCGCGGTCCGGCTCAAACGCTGGTCTACGCGCTCTGCTTTGCCGTCTATTGCACCTCGTGGACGTTTTTCGGCTCCGTCGGCCTCGCCACCACGTCGGGCCTGCAGTTTCTGCCCATCTATATCGGCCCGCTGCTCGTTCTCGCCTTCGGGCGCCGCCTGCTCGGCCGCATCGTGGCGCTCGCCAAGGATCACAACATCACCTCGGTGGCCGATTTCGTGGCCGCGCGCTACGGCAAGGCCGAAAGCGTGGCCATATGCGTGACGCTCATCTGCGTCGTCGGCACAGTGCCCTACATCGCTCTGCAATTGAAGGCCGTTTCGGCCTCATTGCACATGGTGCTCGGATCGATCGAGGCCGAGAAAGTCGTCTCGCATTCGGATTCTCTGCAATCCAACCTGCTCATCCCGCTCGTTCTTGCCGGTTTCGCGATGGCCTTCGGCACACGCCGGGTGGACGCCACCGAGCATCAGGACGGTCTCATGCTGGCGGTGGCGACGGAGTCGCTGGTCAAGCTGGTCGCCTTCATAGCGGTGGGCGCCGTCGTCACCTGGGGCATGTTCGGCGGCCTGGGCGATTTGTGGCAACGCGCCGCAGAGACGCCTCGGATCGCGAAAATATTCTCGCAGCCGGTCGACTGGACCAGCATGGTGGTGATGACGGGCCTTTCGGCCATCGCCATTCTCCTGCTGCCGCGCCAGTTCCACGTCGCCGTCGTCGAGAACCACGACGTGCGCGACGTGAAGCCGGCCTCCTGGCTGTTTTCGATCTATCTCGTCGCCATCAACGTCTTCGTCGTTCCGCTGGCGATCGCGGGTCTCTTGATCTTCCCGGAAGGCGCGATCGACCGCGACATGAC
>CAMFKC010000571.1 GCA_945956975.1 uncultured Methylocystaceae bacterium
CGGCCTCGATCGCGTCGCGAACGGACTGGGTCTTGTCGGGATTGTCGACGAAGATCTCGATGACGTTCACGTCGCCGTCACGGTTGAAATAGGCCTGCGCCTCGGTCAGCGGCATGTAGACGAAGGTGCCGTCGAACTCGGTCATGCCGATCTGGAAGATCGCCTTGACCGGATAGGCCTTGATGCGCGGCGCGGTGCCGAAGGGCGTCGAGGCGCCCTGCGGCGTCACCAGCGTGATGCTGTCCCCCACCTGGACGCCGAGCGCGTTGGCGAGGCGGATGCCGATGGCGACGCCGGGCGTCGTGTCGAAGCCCTCGAGGGTCCCCGAGACGATGTTGCCGCCGATGAAGGGGATGGACTTGATGTCCGCCTCGCGCACGCCGCGGACCAGCACGCCGCTGTTGCCGGTCTGCGAGGAGGCGAGCGCCTGCCCCTCCACCAGCGGGATGGCGAGCTTGATGCCGGGGATGGCGCGCAACCGCGCGGCCACGGGGTCGTAATCGTCGAGCGGCCGGTCGATCGGGGTCGCGAAGATGTGGCCGTTCACGCCGACGATCTTGCTCAGCAGCTCGATGCGGAAGCCGTTCATCACCGACATCACGATGATCAGCGTCGCGACGCCCAGCATGATGCCGAGGAAGGAGAAGCCGGCGATGACCGAGACGAAGCCCTCCCGCCGGCGCGTCCGGAGATAGCGCCCGGCGAGCTGCCACTCGAAGCCGGCAAAGGCCTTCGTGCCGGTCGGAACGTCGGCACTGTCCGCGACGTCGCTCACGCGGCGCGGCCCTGGAAGCGGGCGAGCGCCTCGTCCAGCGTCACGGTCTCTCGCTCGCCGCCCTTGCGGCGCTTGATCTCGACCTTGCCCTCGGCCAGGCCCTTGGGGCCGACGATGATCTGCCAGGGCACGCCGATCAGGTCGGCAGTGGCGAACTTGCCGCCCGGCCGCTCCTGCGTGTCGTCGTAGAGCGCGTCGTAGCCCTTGCCGAGCAGGTGCTTGTAGATGCGCTCGCTGGCCTCGTCGGTCGCGGCGTCGCCGGCCTTGAGGTTGATGACCTCGACGTCGAAGGGGGCGATCTCGTCCGGCCAGACGATGCCGGCCTCGTCATGGCCGGCCTCGATCAGCGCCGCCACCAGCCGGCTCGGCCCGATCCCGTAGGAGCCGCCATGCAGCAACACCTGCTGGCCGTCGGGCCCGGTGACGCTGGCGCCCATCGGCTCCGAATATTTGGTGCCGAAATAGAAGATGTGCCCGACCTCGATGCCGCGCGCCGAAACCTGCTTGTCGGCGGGGATCGCCTCGAAGGCCGGCTTGTCATGCATCTCCTCGGTGGCGGCGTAGAGGCTCGTCCACTTGTCGACGATGCCCTGCAGGCCCGGCACGCTGTCGAAATCGGTGTCGGCCGCCGGCGTGTCGAAGGTCAGGTAGTCGCTGTGGCAGAAGACCTCGCTCTCGCCGGTCGAGGCGAGGACGATGAATTCATGCGAGAGGTCGCCGCCGATCGGGCCGGTGTCGGCCTTCATCGGGATCGCCTTCAGACCGAGCCGCGCGAAGGTGCGCAGATAGGCCGTGAACATGCGGTTGTAGGCGTGGCGCGCCGCGTCCTTGTCGAGGTCGAAGGAGTAGGCGTCCTTCATCAGGAACTCGCGGCCCCGCATCACGCCGAAGCGCGGGCGGACCTCGTCCCGGAACTTCCACTGGATGTGGTAGAGGTTGAGCGGCAGGTCCTTGTAGGACTTGACGTAGGACCGGACGATGCCGGTGACCATCTCCTCGTTGGTCGGGCCGTAGAGCATGTCCCGGTCGTGCCGGTCCTTGATGCGCAGCATCTCCTTGCCATAGGCGTCGTAGCGCCCGCTCTCGCGCCAGAGATCGGCCGACTGGATGGTCGGCATCAGGATCTCGACGGCGCCGGAACGGTTCTGCTCCTCCCGGACGACCCTGCAGATCTTGTCGAGCACGCGCAGGCCCAGCGGCAGCCAGGCATAGATGCCCGCCGATTCCTGGCGGATCATGCCGGCGCGCAGCATCAGCCGGTGCGAGACGATCTCCGCCTCTTTGGGCGTGTCACGCAGAATGGGCAGGAAATAACGGGAAAGACGCATCGGGGGACCTGTCGGAGAACATACGCAGCCGGGGCCGCACCCCGAGTCACTTCACGCCAGCAACACCATCGCTAGGGCGAAAATGCAAATGTAAATGCGGCCTGGCGCGCAAACCCGATGGTCCGGGACGAGCGTCATCCCGGCTGGTGCAGGGCGACGATCCCGGATTCATCCTGGCGCTCCGGCCCCGTCGACGGATCGCGGCGCAAGGCCAGGGATCACGGCGCGGCGCAAAGGCCTGCCTCGTCGCCTCAGCTCTTCTTGAACTTCGCCGTCAACGCTTCCGCCACAACCGCCGGGACGAAGGGGGTGACGTCCCCGCCCATGCTGGCGATCTGGCGCACCAGCGTCGCGGTGATGTGGCGCACGCCGATCGAGGCCGGCAGGAAGACCGTCTGGATCGAGCCTTCCATGGTGCGGTTCATGCCGCAGAGCTGCATTTCGTAGTCGAGGTCGGAGCCGTCGCGCAGTCCGCGGATGAAC
>CAMFKC010000572.1 GCA_945956975.1 uncultured Methylocystaceae bacterium
GAACAGGAGAAGCGCCTTGTCGAGCGCTTTTTCGGTGTCGAATTCAACAGGTCTGGACATATCAAAATTATGGATCGCTCGGTCCATAAGTGTCAAGACTTGTGGACCGGCTGATCCACAAGTCGCAGGATGCCTGGTATCAGTCCCGGCTCGGATCGATCAGGAACTTCTTGCCGGTCGCGCGCTTTGCGTAGGCGGCGATAGTCTTCAGGTCGAGCGCCTCGGTCAGCGACACCACGCTCGTGTAATGGCTCGCAAAGGTCGTCTTCAGTTCCGCGACGACGCGGTCGCGCAGGCGCTGCGTGGCTTCGGGGCCGATCTTCTGCAGGAACGGAAACAGCAGCCAGCCGCCGACGCCCCAGATCATGCCGAAGCTGCGCACGAGTTCGGTCGGCCGCATGTCGAGCGAGCCGTAGATGTAGACCTGCTTGTGCACCGTCGAACCGTAGCGGCTGTAGGTCTTGGAATTGGCGTTGGCGGCCGTTTCCATCGCGGTAAGAATCTGGCCCGCGAGCCTGCCGCCGCCGATCGCGTCGAAGGCGATGGTCGCGCCGGTCGCCGAGACGGCTTTCGTGAGATCGTCCATGAAGGTCGGCGAGGATGAATTTACGACGTGAACGGCGCCGATGTCGCGCAGAAGCTTCTCCTGCTCCGCGCTGCGCACGACGTTCACCAGGCCAACGCCATCCTTGATGCAGATCTTGTTGAGCATCTGCCCGAGGTTGGACGCCGCCGCCGTATGCACCAGCGCGGTGTGGCCTTCGCGGCGCATGGTCTCGACCATGCCGAGCGAGGTCAGCGGATTGACGAAGCACGAGGCGCCGTCGGCGGCGGTTGCGTCTGAGGGCAGGGGCAGGCAGTCAGCCGCCTTCAGGCAACGATATTGCGCATACATCGCGCCGCCGATCGCCGCGACCGTCTTGCCGAGCAGCGCCTGTGCGGCGGGCGAGGAACCCGCTTCCACGACGACGCCTGCGCCTTCGTTGCCGACCGGCAGGGACTGGTCGAGCCGCGCGGCCATCGCGCGCATGCCTGCTTCCGGCACCTTTGCAACGACCACCGGCCGGCCCGAAACGGTCGAGGCCTGCGCCGTCGACATGTCGGCTGCGCCAATCAGCAGGCCGAGATCGGAGGGATTGATCGGGGTCGCCTGGATGCGGATGACGACCTCGTCGGCTTGAGGCGTGGGCATCGGCTCTTCGGCGAGGGAGAGTTCCAGTTCGCCGCCCGTCTTGATGATCGAACGGAGTTGCAGCCCCGTGCGCGGATTGGTCTGTCCCATGCGTCGCTCCCTTGATGTTGCGCCGTCGTGGCGGCGTCGTGGCGCGACACTACAGAGACAGGGCGTCCCGCGTCCACAAGGGCGCAGCGCTCAGATCAGGCTCGCCTGCGCGACCGGCTGCTGCAACTCCGGTCCTTCGCCCTTGTAGGAATTCACCTTCGGCGAGACTTCGTAGAACTCGATGGCGTCGTCGGGCGCGGGCCGCAGCATCTCGACGCGCGTCGCGCGATCGTCCGAACAATCTAGCCAGCGATCGAATTCCGCCGGCGGCAGGATCGCCGGCATCCGATCGTGAACGGCGACGGTCGCTGCATTGGCCGACGTCGTGATCATGCAACCGGTTTCGATCTCGCCGCCTTGCGGATCGGACCATGTCTCCCACAGGCCTGCAAAAGCGAGTGGGCCGTGGTCGCGCGCGCGGAACAGAAAGGGTTGCTTAACCATCTTGCCCCGCGCGTCGCTCGTGCGCCGCCATTCGTACCAGCCGTCGGCGATGAACAGGCAGCGCCGACGCCGGATCGCGGCGCGAAAGCTGGGCTTGGTTTCAATGCCCTCGCCGCGCGCGTTGATGATCAGTGGAAACGTCTTCGGGTCCTTCACGAAGCCAGGCAGAAATCCCCAGCGCACCAAGCCGAAATGCCGCTGCCCGCCGCCGGCGCGCACGATAGGAACCGGCTGCGTCGGCGCCACATTGTAGCGCGGCGGAAAGTTCGGTTGCTCGACATAGTCGAACAGCCGCCGCATCGCCTCGGGGGGCAGGGTAATCGCATAGCGTCCGCACATCGCAGGTCCTCGGAAACGCGCCGGGGAAAGAAGTTGTTATGGAATACGTTGCTAGTGTGGCCTGTCCCAGGCTGCGTCGAAAGCATGTCTTTGAGCGAGGATCAAACCGCCGACTATGAGTGCGCGAGCGCGGACTCGCTGGAGTCGCGCGCCATGGCTCTAGTCAATCCGGCGTCGGGCCTCGCCAACGATTTCCTCAATGTCTACAACGAAATCCTGATGCTGATCGAGCTTCTGCCGACCATGCCGGAGCTTGCCGACGACATTGCCGCCTGGCGACCCGCCAGCTATCGCGCCTATTTCATGCAGTCGCCCCTGCCGGGCAGCGAGCATGCGCTGGCCGCCTATGCGCGGCTGGAGCCTTCTTTCCGCGCGCTTTTCGAGGCGAGCGTCGAAAACCTGGCCGAAGGGGGGGTGCGCGCGGTCGACCTGATCTCCCGCACCGTCGCCGCCGGCGCCGCGGATTGCGGGGAGCAGATTTCCGATGTCTGCGCCCGCTCGGCCGCCCGCATGCGCGACT
>CAMFKC010000573.1 GCA_945956975.1 uncultured Methylocystaceae bacterium
TGTTCCTGATGATCTCGGGCCATTACCCGATGACCTTCATGTCGCCCTACGCCTGGCTGATGGTGGGCTTCATCCTGATCGCGGGCGCGCTGGTGCGCTACTTCTACAACCAGCGCCACGCCGGCAAGGGCGACAAGTGGTGGGCCTGGGCCGTGGCGGCGGGCTGCGTCGCCGTCGCGATCTGGCTGTCGATGCTGTCCAATCCGGCGGGCCGCCAGAAGCTGGGGTTGCCTGAGATGACGACCAGCGCCGTGGCCGCCGTGAGCGCCCATGTGCCGAAGGAAGTCGAAGACGTCCTGACGAGCCGCTGCGCCATGTGCCATGCGGCCGAGCCGGTATGGACGGGCCTCGCCTCGCCGCCAAAAGGCGTGATGCTGGACACGCCGGCCAATATCGCGCGCAACGCCGAGCATATCCGCCTGCAGGCCGTTCTGACCCACGCCATGCCGCCGAACAACATCACGGAAATGACGATCGAGGAGCGGAATATCCTGGCGGGATGGTTCGCCAAGCAATGACCCGCCTCCTGAAGATCGAGAATCTCACGCGCGAAAACTTCGCGCCGTTCGGCGACGTCGTCGACGTCGAGGGCATGAAGGCGGTCGCCATCAACCAGGGATTTGCGCGACGCTATGACGGCCAGGCGAAAATCGACGTCGCAGCAGAAAGCGGCGCGGTGAATGTCAGCCTCTTCGTCGCCCAGCCGCGCCCGGCGCCGATCGACATTGCGCTGATGGAACGGCATCCGCTCGGCAGCCAATTGTTCGCGCCCATGCAGGCGCGCCCCTGGCTGGCCGTCGTCTGCGGCGATCCGCGCGACGCCTCCACCTATCGCGCATTTCGGGCGACGGGCCGGCAGGGCGTGAATTACGCGCGCAACGTGTGGCATCATCCCCTGCTCGTGCTCGACGCGGACTCGCTCTTTCTCGTGGTCGATCGCACCGGGCCGGGAAACAATCTCGAAGAATACGAACTGAACGCAGCCGAGCGGCTGTCGCTCATGCCGTAGCACGGCAAAGAGGAAAGAATGGAGCGCAGCTATTATTCCGCCATGGGCGGACATCCGCCGCAGACCGACATGCTCACGGGGCGGGCGGTCTTCACCGAGGCTTACGCCGTCATTCCGCGCGGGGTGATGCGCGACATCGTGACGAGCTGTCTGCCGCACTGGAACAAGACGCGGCTGTGGATCATCGCGCGCCCGCTGTCGGGCTTCGCGGAGACATTCACGCATTACATCATGGAAGTCTCGCCAGGCGGCGGCAGCGACACGCCCGACACGGAGCCACGCGCCGAAAGCGTGCTGTTCATGGTCGAGGGACAGGCGACGCTGACGATCGGCAATGCCAAGCATGTCCTGAAGAAGGGCGGCTACGCCTATCTGCCGGCGGGTTCGGCCTGGCGCATCTCCAACGGCGCCAAGGGGCCGGCGAAATTCCACTGGATCCGCAAGGCCTATGAGACGGTGGCGGGAATCGAGCCGCCGGACGCCTTCGTCGCGAACGAGGCCGACGTGCCGATGCGCGCGATGGCGGGCACGGACGGCAAGTGGGCGACGCAGCGCTTCGTGGAGCCCGACGATGTGCGCCACGACATGCACGTCAATATCGTCACCTTCGAGCCCGGCGCGATCATCCCGTTTCTCGAGACACATGTGATGGAGCACGGGCTCTACGTGCTCGAGGGCAAGGCGGTCTACAAACTCAATCGCGACTGGGTGGAGGTGGAAGCCGGCGACTACATGTGGCTGCGCGCCTTCTGCCCGCAGGCCTGCTACGCCGGCGGGCCGGGCCGCTTCCGCTATCTCCTCTACAAGGACGTCAACCGCCACCCCAAGCTGGGCGGGTTTTGAGCATAGCGGCGGACAAAAGAAAACGGCAGGGCTGAGCCCTGCCGTCCTCGATCCCGCTGGTGCGGCGAATGCTTACTTGCAGTCTGCCGAAGCGCTGACCACGGCGCCATTGCCTTCCGGCTTGCCAGCCGAAGCGGTGACGACCGAGTTGCCGGCTTCCGGCTTCGCGGCCGAGGCGGTTACGGCCGAGTTGCCGGCTTCCGGCTTGGCGGCAGACGCGGTCACGGCGGAGTTGCCGGCCTCAGGCTTCGCGGCCGAAGCGGTCACGGCAGAGTTGCCAGCCTCAGGCTTCGCAGCCGAAGCGGTCACGGCGCTGTTGCCAGCCTCAGGCTTCGCAGCCGAAGCGGTCACAGCGGTGTTGCCGGCTTCCGGCTTCGAGGCCGAAGCGGTCACGGCAGTGTTGCCGGCTTCCGGCTTGGAAGCCGAAGCGGACGTCACGTTGCCGTTGCCCTGGGCGCAGGGAGCGGCGAAAGCGGGGGCGGCGAAAACCAGGGCGCCGGCGAGCAGGGCGAACTTGAGAGACTTCATGTAAACCTCCAATAGTGGAAACCGGCGCTGTGCTGACCGGGATCGTCCGTTGCCAGCGATCGTCAGCAGTTACGAGGGGCTAGCCGGAATAGTTTCACCGGGGCGCCCAATTTTTGTCAATCACGCCTTCGTGAGGGACAAATCCGGGGCGAGCTTCGAGCCCGCCATGCATGACATGGCCTAGAGTTTGCC
>CAMFKC010000574.1 GCA_945956975.1 uncultured Methylocystaceae bacterium
CGACAGGTTCGAGCCGGCGATGCGCGAGGCGGCCGCCGCTGCGGTCGAGAAAGCCAAGCCCGATCTCAAGTTCATCGTCCTCGACGCTGACTCCTTTGCGCAGGCGCCGAAGAAGTCGATCGACTATGCCGTCATCGAGCGGTCGGACAAGCTCGCCCTGGTAGCGGCGGACATCGGCTGGTCCGACGTCGGCACCTGGGAAGCGGTGTGGGAACTCTCCAACCGCGACGCGGACGGCAACAGCGTGCGCGGCCATGGCGTCGTGCTCGGCGGCCGCAACGTCCACATCCGTTCCGACGAACACCTGACCGCCGTCGTCGGCGTCGAGGATGTCGTCGTGGTGACCACCGCAGACGCCGTGCTGGTCCTGCATCGCTCGAAGTCGGACCAGGTCAAGGCGCTGGTCGATCACCTCAAGGCGACCAACCGCCGCGAGGCGGCCGAGCACCGCCGTATCTTCCGTCCCTGGGGCTATTACCAGTCGATCGACAATGGCGCGCGCCACCAGGTCAAGCGCATCGTCGTGAAGCCCGGCGACCGCCTCTCGCTGCAGAAACACTTTCACCGCGCCGAGCACTGGATCGTCGTGAAGGGCACCGCGGAAGTCGACCGCGACGGCGAGCGTCATCTCGTTCACGAGAACGAGTCGATCTACCTGCCGATCGGCTGCGTCCACCGCCTCGGCAATCCCGGCAAGATCGACCTCGAACTGATCGAGGTGCAGACGGGCTCCTATCTCGGCGAAGACGACATCATCCGCATCGAGGATGTGTATAATCGCGAGTAGACGGACCGCGAGCCTTCAGGCTCGCTGCAATGGATTGCGAGCCTGAAGGCTCGCGGTCCAGCTAAACCGCGTTCCTGTACGCCTTCTTCGAGAACACCGTCAGGAACAGGATCCGCAGGTCGAGCATCATCGACCAATTGTCGATGTACCAGAGATCGTGCTCGACGCGCTTGCGCATCTTGCCCTCGGTGGTCGTATCGCCGCGCAACCCATTGACCTGCGCCCAGCCGGTGATGCCGGGCTTCACATTGTGACGGCGCGCATAGAAGGCGATCGCCTGCTCGTACATCTGGTCGTGCGCCAGCGCGTGCGGGCGCGGCCCGACAAGCGACATCTCGCCCGACAGCACGTTGAAGAGCTGCGGCAGTTCGTCGATGTTCGTGCGCCTGAGAAACCGCCCGAGGCGCGTGACGCGCGGATCGTTCGCCTGCGCCTGCGGCACGTGGCGCCCGTCGTCCATCGTGCGCATGGAGCGGAACTTCCAGATGCGGAACGGCTCCTGGTTGAAGCCGTAGCGCCGCTGCAGGAAGAACACCGGGCCGGGACTGTCGAGCCGGATCGCCAGCGCGACCAGCGCGAACAGTGGTGAGAGCAGCGCGACGGCGGCCGAGGCCGCGACGATATCGAAGCCGCGCTTCAGCGCGACCTCGCCCATCGACAGCGGACGGCGCACGAGATGCAGGCTCGAAACCGCGCCGACGCGCGAGATGCGCGCATCCACGAAGCGGTCGAGCACCCGTTCCGGGCCGATGTGGATGGAAGCCGGCACGCGCATGAAGACGTCGATGCAGGCGTCGATCGTGTCGCTCTCCGACCACGGCGCGAGAATGAAGACGTCGTCCGGCCGCAGCATCCGCGCCGAGGCCGCAGCGAGCGCGAGGTCTTCCTCCAGCGTCTCGCGACCCCGCAAGACGGCTGCGGCCACGACCTGCATGCCGCTCTCCCACGGCTGGTAGCGCGCTGCAAATCCTTCGACGTCGGGCTCGTAGCCGACGAGGAAGACGCGCTTCAGCGGAATGCCGCCGGACGAAGCGCTGGCGCGCACGAGCCGCACGATGCCGGCGCGCGTCGCCACCACCGCGCCGAGACCCAGAAAATAAAAACCGACGATGGTCGCGCGGGAGAAGTCGCCTGTCGTCTTGGTCGCGAAAGCGAAAACCATCGCGCAGGCGAACACGACGTTCCAAAGCACGAAGGTGCGGCGCCCATGCCCGGTCATCTGCAGGTAGCCGGACAAGGAATATTCGTCGCGCATCATGTTCGCGGTGGCGAAGATCAGGGAGACGAGCAGGCCGAGCTGAAGAAAGCGTTCGACCGGCCCTTCGTCGCCATAGATGGTGAAGTGGTAGCAGACACCCGCCGCGAGCGCGCTCGCGATGATCGCCCCGGTGTCTGCGAGCGCCGCCAGAAGTCCGAACGACGAGCGCAGCAAGGCCGAATGCGCGCGGGGCAGCCAGTCGGACCAGTCGAGACGCAGCGGACCGGTTTCAGGCACAGGCGCCGGACGGAGCCGTGGCGTTGCGGGCTCCTTCGTATCGTCGTCGCGTCGAAGCATGCTGACCAGACCCACGCTGCACGCCGCCGTCCCGGTTTGGCACGGCGTCAACCCTAAATGCAATTCGTCCAGCACGCTGCAAGATCGCAGCCATGTCGTGCAAAGCGCGCACCGGGCGCCGGTCAGGTTTCGTTAACGGGTATGCACTAGTCGTTAACCATAATTCGAAAGCGAAGGCGGTCGTGCAGAGGCGCTTCCATGCATTCGCCGGCGCAGCCGGCGCACTGATC
>CAMFKC010000575.1 GCA_945956975.1 uncultured Methylocystaceae bacterium
GAGATTCATGAGCGTCTCGTGGGCTCGGAGATGTGTATAAGAGACAGGCAATTACGTCCTCCAGCGCGTCGCGCCAAGCGACGGCGTGGCCTGCACCTATGTCGGAAAGCCGTCAGGCGCTAAGGCGATTGCGGGCGTGGCGAAATGCGGCGGCAAGAGCGCCGTGTGGAAGGTCGTGCGGACGAATTGAAGTCTGCGCGGGCGCGGCTCGATCCGGCTGTGGGACCGGCGCCGCAGGGCGAACCAGCGACATTGGCGCTGCGGGACGAAAAACGGCGCCCGTTTCCGGGCGCCGTGAGGGACCGACCAAGCGGTCCAAGTCGGCGCTTCCGGCCGAAGCCGGAAGCACTCTCGGGAGGAACTCAGTAGTTGTAGGCGCGCTCGCCGTGGTCGGTGATGTCGAGGCCTTCGCGCTCCGAGTCCGTGGGGACGCGCAGGCCGACGATGAGGTCCACGACCTTGTAGAGGATCGCCGAACCGACGCCCGACCAGATCAGCGTGGCGAGAACCGCGACGATCTGCGAGATCACCTGCTGGCCGAACACATAGGTGCCCGCGTTGTTGCCGGTGATGTTGGTGTAGTCGGTGATGCCGACGCCGCCGAGGGCCGGGTTGACCAGGATGCCCGTGGCGATGGCGCCCAGGATGCCGCCGATGCAGTGCACGCCGAAGACGTCCAGCGCATCGTCGTAGCCCAGCGCGTGCTTGACCTTCGAGACGAAGAGCAGGCAGACCGGCGACACGATCAGGCCGAGCACGATCGAACCCATGGGGCCCGCATAGCCCGAAGCCGGGGTGACCGCGACGAGACCGGCGACGGCGCCCGAGGCCATGCCCAGCAGCGAGGGCTTGCCCTTGGCCATCCATTCCACGATCAGCCAGGAGAAGGCCGCCGCGCAGGTCGCCACCATCGTGTTGACGAAGGCGAGAGCGGTCGCGCCGTTGGCTTCGAGGTTGGAGCCGGCGTTGAAGCCGAACCAGCCGACCCACAGCAGCGAGGTGCCGATCATGGTCATGGTCAGGGAGTGCGGCATCATGGCTTCACGGGGATAGCCGACGCGCTTGCCGACCATGATGGCGCCCACCAGGCCCGCGATGCCGGCGTTGATGTGCACGACCGTGCCGCCCGCGAAGTCGAGGGCGCCCGAGCCGTTCATCAGGAACTCGCCGATGCCCTTGCCCTGGTTGATCCAGCCGGCGCCGGCGATCAGCTCGTCGATCTTGCCCTGTGCGGCGGCCTTCTTGGCGGCGTCCTCGCCGGCGGCGGCGAGCGCCTTGGCGGCGGCGGCCAGATCGTCCGGAGCGGGCGTCGCCCAGACCCAGTGCGCGATCGGGAAGTAGATGAACGTCACCCAGAGGAAGACGAACAACAGCACCGCCGAGAACTTCATGCGTTCCGCGAAGGCGCCGACGATCAGCGCGGGCGTGATCATCGCGAAGGTCATCTGGAAGACCATGTAGGCGAATTCCGGAACGACGACGCCGTTCGAGAAGGTGGCCGACACGGAGCTGGCGTCGATGCCCTTGAGGAAGGCCTTGCCGAAGCCGCCGAGGTAGTAGCCGCCGCCGTCGCCGAGCGAGATCGAGTAGCCGTAGAAGCACCAGATCAGGCCGACCATCGACACGATCGCCATCACCTGAGTGAGGATCGACAGCATGTTCTTCGAGCGCACGAGACCGCCGTAGAACAGGGCGAGACCCGGGATCGACATCATGAGCACGAGCAGCGAGGAGGTGAGCAGCCAGGCCACGTCGCCCTTGTTGGGGACGAGTGCGGGGGCTGCCGCGGGCGCGGCAGCAGCGGCGTCCTTGGCCGCATCGGCGGCCGGCGCGGCCGCCTGGGCAAGCGCGGTGTCGAAGGTCGCGAGCGCGCCGAGCGCGCCTATGCCGACCGCCGTCAAGGCCGCCTTCTGGAGGGGACTGAATTTCATTTTCTTGGCTCCTGATTTACGGAAATTGGCGGTTGGGGATCAAAGCGCCTCGTCGCCGGACTCGCCGGTGCGGATGCGGATCGCCTGGTCGAGGGGCGAGACGAAGATCTTGCCGTCGCCGATCTGGCCGGTGCGCGCGACGGAGGAGATCGCGTCGATGACCGCCTGGACCTGCTCCGAGGAGACGGCCAGTTCGATCTTCAGCTTCGGCAGGAAGCTGACGGCGTATTCCGCGCCGCGATAGATTTCCGTATGACCCTTCTGACGGCCGTAGCCCTTCACCTCGGTCACCGTCAGGCCGTGCACGCCGATCGAGGTCAGGGCGTCCCGGACCTCGTCGAGTTTGAACGGCTTTATGATCGCCATTACGATTTTCATGTTGTCGCCTCTGCTTGCGCCCTGTTTCACGCGACGGGTTTGACCCGCCGGAGTTCGTTCCGGACGGTCCGGCGCCGCCAGAACGGGCTGAACCGAACAGTGCGTTAACAAGATGCGTGCCAGACGGGCGGCGCCCCCGCGGGGCCGCGCAAAATCAGGGCTCTAGCCGGCCCCTTGAGGATTTAGGCGCCAGTCCGGAGGCAGTTTGCTTAAAACGTGGGCGCCTTGAGCGGCGGCGATCAGGCGAGAT
>CAMFKC010000576.1 GCA_945956975.1 uncultured Methylocystaceae bacterium
CATGAGCGTCTCGTGGGCTCGGAGATGTGTATAAGAGACAGGCCTCGCACTCTTCCCGCTCGCGTTGCTGCACATCGTCGCGCATTCGCTCTACAAGGCGCATTCGTTCCTGGCTTCGGGCGGCGCGGTGGAACGCGTCGCGGCCATACGGCGGCCGGGGCCGGTCGCCATCCCCGGCGCGGGCGCGGTCGCGCGCGCCTTCCTCGCCGCGCTGGCGATCTATGTCGGGCTCGGCCTTGCCTTCGGCTTCCATCACAAATCGCCGCAGGCGATCGCGCTCGGCGCCATCCTCATCTTCGGCGTCGCCTACATGCTCGCGCAGGGCTTCGCCGACGCTGCCCCGCGCGCGCTGACCCGGCGCACCGCAGTCTATGCGCTTGCAGCATCCGCCGCCTATTTCGCGCTGCAGCAGGCGGCGAGCTGGGCGACTGCGGGCACGCTGCCGCCGCCGCCCGCGCCCGGCCCGCTGCAATGGACGCTTATCGTGCTCGCGGTGGCGAGCTTCGGCGTCGTGGCCGTCGTGCAGGCCATGTTCCCGCTCTGGGCCTACCACCCCGCCTCCGCTGGCCTGCGTGTGCATCTGTCCAACGGCTTCTACGCCAACGCCCTGTTCGACCGCGCCATCGGCGGCTGGTCCACGCGCAAAGCTTCCTGATCACCCGGAGGACGAGACATGTCGCAGGTCATCCAGGCCATCAACCCTACGCAGCTCGGCGCCGCCGTGGACCGCGCGGTGCGCGCCATTCCGCCGCTGTGGCCGCTGTCGTCGAGCGTCGCGGTCAATCCTTTCCTCGGCCAGACCGACGAAAGCCTCGCCGCCGCCGCCGCCCGTCTTGCGCGCACGGCCGGCGCGCCGGCGACCATGCCCCGCATCTGGTACAGGGAAAAGATCGCAGCGGGCGCAATCGCGCGGCAGGATCTCGTCGAAGCCTGGGAGTCGGCGCCGCAGACGCTGCGGCCCGCGAGCATCGCGGCGCTCGACGACGCCATAGCACGCGACGCGCCGCCGCCGTGCGCGCTGCCCACGATTGCGGAACTCGCTGCAGAAGCGTCGGGGATCGACTGGCCCGCCATCGTCGCCGAGCGGATCGGCGCATGGGCCGCCGGCTATTTCGACGAAGGACAGGCGCTCTGGGTCGCGCCCCGCGGCAAGACCGCCTTCGCCGCATGGCGCGCCACCGCGATGCACGATCTCACGCCGGAGATCACGGGCTTGAAGGGTTTCGCGCTGCATGTATTCGAGTGTCCCGACGATGCGAGCGCGGCAATCGCGCGCGCGGTGGAGCGGCTCGGCCTCTCCGACGCCGCGCTGGAGACCTGCTTTCACCGGCTCCTGATGACGCTGGGCGGCTGGGCCCAATTTGCGCGCTACAAGCTGTGGCAGGCCGAATTGCGCGGCGGCGGCGACAGCGCGACCGTCGACCTCCTCGCGGTCCGGCTGCTGTGGGAAGAGGCGCTCTACGCGCAATATGAGACTGCGGTTTCGGAGGGCTGGGCAAGGGCGCGGGCGGGACATGCGGAGCCTGTCGCGCCGACGCCGGATCTCGTCGTGGACGCCATCCTGCAGGACGCCGCCGACCGCGCTGCGCAGCGCCGGCTCGCAGCGATCCTGGACGGTTCGCCAAATACGCCCGCCAACTCAAGGCCCGCCTTGCAGGCGGCCTTCTGCATCGACGTGCGCTCGGAAGTCTTCCGGCGCGCGCTGGAAAGCGTCAGCCCCGACATCCGCACACACGGCTTCGCCGGATTCTTCGGTTTAGGGACGGCGCATCGGCGCTTCGCGTCCGACGTCGAGGAAGCGCGCCTGCCCGTTCTTCTCGCCCCGCAAATGCGGACCTGCACGGTGGTGGACGACGATCCCGCCGACATGGCCGCGCGCATCGCCGCGCGAGCGCGGCGGGCATGGGGCCGGTTCAAGCTGGCCGCCGTCTCGTCCTTCGCATTCGTGGAGGCGACCGGGCCGGTCTATGCCGGCAAGCTTATCGGCGACGCCCTGCGGCTGCACGGAAACGCCGCGCCGGACGATCCAGCGCCGCGGCTCGAACCCGCGATCGGGCTGGACCAGCGCATCGCGATGGCCGAATCCGTCTTGCGCGCGATGTCGCTGACTTCTGGCTTTGCGCGGCTGGCGCTGCTCGCCGGCCATGGCGCCAATGTCGTCAACAATCCGCACGCCAGCGCGCTTCATTGCGGCGCCTGCGGCGGTTATTCGGGAGACGTGAACGCGCGGCTGCTCGCTGCGCTTCTTAACGACCCCGGCGTGCGGCGCGGTCTGGCAGCGAAGGGGGTCGAGATTCCCGCGGACACGCTGTTCATCGCTGCGCTGCACGATACGACGACGGACAGCGTGACACTCTACGATCGCGATACGGCTTCGCCTGCGCATGCGCCTGACATTGCGCAGGCGAAGGCCTGGCTCGCGGCGGCCGGGCGGATTGCGCGTGGCGAACGCGCGCTGCGCTTGCCGCGCGCATCTGGCGAAAGCGACCTGGCGGCGCGTAGCCGCGACTGGTCGGAAACGCGGCCGGAATGGGGTCTTGCCGGCTGCAGCGC
>CAMFKC010000577.1 GCA_945956975.1 uncultured Methylocystaceae bacterium
GTCGCGCATTCCGCTGCATCGCCTCGGCACGCCGCAGGACATGGCGGGCGCGGCGCTGTTCCTCGCCTCGCCGCTCGCCTCCTACATCGTCGGGCAGACGATCATCGTAGATGGCGGCCTGATCCTCTGAGGGCGCCATGAGCGAGGAGAAGTGGCAGGACCTCGTCGATCTCGATCGCCTGCGGTCGTGGATGGACGCGCGGGGTCTTGGCAATGGTGAGATCGAGAACCCGCGCCAGCTCGCGGGCGGCACGCAGAACATCCTGCTGCGCTTTTCACGTGCAGGACGCGACTACGTGCTGCGGCGTTCCCCCGCGAGCCCGCGCGGCGACGGCGACGCGACCAACCGGCGCGAGGCGCGCGTGCTCGGCGCGCTCCGCGATACGGACGTGCCGCATCCGCGCCTGATCGCGGCCTGCCCGGAGAAGGATGTCATCGGCGGCGCCTTCTACCTCATGGAGCCTGTCGCGGGCTTCAACGCCGTCGTCGGCATGCCGGACTTGCACAAGAGCGATCCGGCGATCCGTCGGCGCATGGGCTTCGCGCTGGTCGACGGCGCGCTGGCGCTCGGGCGCGTCGATCATGTCGCGGTCGGGCTTTCCGATTTCGGCAAGGCCGACGGATTTCTCGAACGGCAGGTCCCACGCTGGCGCGCGTGGCTCGACTCGTATCGCGACTATGAAGGCTGGCCCGGCCCTGATTTCATTCCGGGCCTCGAGCGAGTCGCCGATTGGCTGACCGAGCATCGGCCGCAGGCGTTCAAGCCCGGCATCCTGCACGGCGACTATCACCTCGCCAATGTGATGTTCCGTCCGGACGGTCCGGAGCTCGCCGCCATCGTCGACTGGGAACTGGCCACGATCGGCGATCCGCTGCTCGACATGGGCTGGATCATGGCGACATGGCCGGAGCCCGACGGCACGCGCACCGCCGGCACGATCGCGCAGCCGTGGGACGGCTTTCCGACGATCGAGGAACTCGTCGCGCATTATCAGGCGCACAGCGACCGCGACGCCTCGCACCTCAAATGGTACGGCGTGCTCGGCTGCTACAAGCTCGGCATCATTCTCGAAGGCTCCTACGCGCGCGCCGCCGCCGGCAAGGCGCCGAAGGCGACCGGCGACAAGCTGCACGACCATTGCATCCGGTTGTTTACGCGCGCAGTGAAGTGGATTGGATGAGGGTGGCTCCTAACGCCCAACCTCACCCCCAATCCTCATCCTGAGGAGCCCGCGCAGCGGGCGTCTCGAAGGATGGCCGCAGCGAGATGTCATGGCTTTGCCACCCTTCGAGACGCGATGCTGCGCATCGCTCCTCAGGGTGAGGGCTCCGGGTGCGAGCGGCGGCGGATCACTCCGCCGCCGTCTTCAACACCTGCGGCGACCTGAACGCCTGCAGCAGGCGCAGCCGCTCCGCCGCCGCCTTTTTCGCATTGGCTTCCTTGATGTGCCCGAAGCCGCGGATGGTCAGCGGCAGGCGCGCGAGCGCCACCGCCGTCGCGTGATTGTCGGCGTTCAGCGAACCCGCGATGTCGAGCATCGTCTGCTCGTATTCGTCGATCAGCGCGCGCTCCATGCGGCGCTCTTCCGTGCGGCCGAAGATGTCGAAGGCGCCGCCGCGCAGGCCCTTGAACTTCGCGATGAAGCCGAGCGCCTTCATCATCCACGGCCCGAACGTCGTCTTCTCGAGCTTGCCCGTCGCGGGGTTGCGGCGCGCGGCGAGCGGCGGCGCCATGTGGAAGGTGAGCGTGTAGTCGCCATCGAACTGACGTTCGAGCTTCTTGCGGAACTCGCCGTTCGTGTAGAGGCGCGCCACCTCGTACTCGTCCTTGTAGCTCATCAGCTTGAAGAAGCCCTCGCGCACGGCGTCCGCGAGATCGCTTGTTCCGCGCACCTTGGCCTGCTCGGCCTTGGCGACGGCGTCGACGAGGCGCGTGTAGCGCGCCGCCCAGACGGCGTCCTGGTAGTCCGTCAGGAACGCGATGCGCCGCGCCTGCTTCTGCTCGGGCGTCTCTTCCTCAACCTCGGGAATTTCCAGCGAGCGGATCGCCTCGTGCACGCGCTTCGGATCATGCGCGGCGAGACGTCCCCAGGCGAAGGCCTCCTTGTTGGCCTCGATCGCCACGCCGTTCAGTTCGATCGCGCGATTGAACGCGGCGAGCGAGAGCGGCAGCAGCCCTTTCTGCCAGGCAAAGCCCATCATGAAGGGATTGGTGTAGATGGCGTCGCCCATCAGCGCGCTTGCGATGCCGGTCGCGTCGAGAATGTCGAGACGGTCGGCGCCCAGCGCGTCGACGAGTCCCTTCTTCACCTGCGCGGTGGCGAAGTCGAGATCAGGGTTGATGACGAAGGCGGCGGTGGGCTGCAGGTCGCCATTGATGACCGCGCGCGTCACGCCGCGCTCGAGCCGCGACAGGGCGTTCGCCTGCGCGGAGACGATCATGTCGCAGCCGATCAGCAGGTCCGCGCCGCCGGGCGCGATGCGCACGGCCGCGAGATCTTCCGGTTGCGGCGCGAGCCGCACATGGCTCATCACCGC
>CAMFKC010000578.1 GCA_945956975.1 uncultured Methylocystaceae bacterium
CGAGGCCGTCGTTGTTTCCTCCGGTCATCATTCTTCTCGTTGTTGTCTCAAAATTTCGCGCGCATGTCCTTCCATGCGTCGGTGAGTTCGCTGCGGAACTGCGGCGCGGCGATCATGATCAGCGCTTCCGCGCGCGCGTCGAGATCGAGATCGCGCAGGGCAGCCATGCCATGCTCAGTGACGATATAGTCCACGTCGTTGCGCGGGCCAGTCGCCACGCCCGCCGGAAGGCGCGCGACGATGCGGCTCGCGCCGCCAGCCGACGACGGAAGCGCGACAATGGCGCGGCCGCCCTTCGATCCCGCCGCGCCGCGCTGGAAATCGTGGAAGCCGCCAGCGCCGCTGATCTGTCGGCCGCCGAGCATCTCGGCATTGCACTGGCCGAGAAGATCAACCTCGATGGCGGAATTGATGGCGACGAAATTGTCCTGCGCCGAAATGACGGAGGCCGCGTGCGTGTAGTCCGCCGAACGGAAGCGCATGTCCGACCGCGTGGCGCAGTCCCAGCAGGCGGTCGTCCCGATCGCCATGCCGGTGACGCCCATGCCGCGATCCGCGGATTTCTGCGAATTGTCGAGCACGCCCTTGTCCATCAGCGCGGCGATGGAATCGTCGATCATGCCGGAATGGAGGCCGAGACGCCTGCGGTCGAAGAGGTTGGCGAGAACCGCGGACTGCACCTTGCCGATGCCGATCTGGATCGTGTCGCCGTCGCGGATCAGCTTAGAGGCGTTGACGCCGACCTTCTCCAGCGTTCCGCTCGCCGCCGCCGCGGGGAAAGGCCGCAGCGGCTCTGCGATCTCCACGATGGCGTCGCAATCTTCTTCCCGAAGGCCCGGTTCGCCCGCGACGTGCGGCATGTTCGCGTCCACGAAGGCAAGGACGCGCTTGGCGATCCGCGCGGCGATCGGCGCATAGTCCTGGTTCAGGCCGAAAGACATGCGCCCGTCGGGTCCGGGCGGCGAGACGCGCAGGACGGCGAGGTCGATTTCCATACGCGCTAGCATGCCGGCGAAGCCGCTGTAGGCCTTCGGCAGGTAGCGCAGGCGGCCGGCCGCGAAGGCGTCCGCGAATGGCGGAGAAACGAAGGTCGAGGCGATGCGCGCGCCGGGCGCGAGCGCGGAATAATCGGTGGTGTTGAGGCCGGGAATGAAGACGCCGACGAACTCGACGCCGCGCGCGCGGCCGGGATCGGCCTTCAGCGCATCCACGAAGGTCATGCATTCGGAGGGGCCGGCGTGAACGAAGACCCGCATCCCCGGTTCGAGCATCGCAATCGCGGCGGCGGCGTTGAGGCGTCGAGGCGTTTTCAAGGCGAAATTCTGCTGTGAGGAAGCGGAAAGGGGGGTGCGCGAACTTCGCATGGCGAAAGAGGGTTTCGCAACTGTTCCGGCGCGCAAGGCGCTGCTAAGCAGAACGCATGGCTTCGGGGCTGCTGGACTTCATGCGCGCGCGATCGGCCTTGCTGCTGGCGATCACGCTGGCCGGCGCGACGCTGCACGCCTACACGCGGTGGACGGCCGCGGGCTACGTGGCCGCGCCGGCGCTGGTCGCCTATATCGCGCTCGAATGGCCGAGGCTGCGCGGCAATGCACGTTTCCTGGTGGCTGCCTGCGTCGCGCTCGGCCTTTATGCAGGCTTCTCCACCGGTGCCTGGCGCAAGGTGAGCGACGGGCTGGCGGCCTCCTGTTTCTACCCGGCCTTTCTCGCTGCGCTGAGCTTCCTGCGCGATGCGGCGGCGTCGTCGCCGATGGTCGACCGCGCCGGGCGCTATCTCGTGGAGCAGCCGCCGGGACGCCGCTATGCGGCGCTCACCTTCGGCGGACATGTCTTCGGTATCCTGCTCAACCTCGGCGGTCTTGCGCTGCTTGCCTCCATGCTGAAGCAGACGAACACGCTGGCCGCGGCCGGCGGCGACCAGAGCCGGTTCGAACTGCGTGAGAAGCGGATGACGCTGGCCGTGCTGCGCGGCTTTCATTCCATGGCCATGTGGTGCCCGCTGTCGATCACGATGGCGCTCCTGTTCTCGCTGACGCCGGGCGCGCACTGGAGCGAATATGCGCCTTATGGGCTCGCGCTGACGGCCGTGTTCCTGGCGCTCGGCTGGGTGTTCGACTACGTGCAGTTTCCCCGTGGCCGCGCCGCACCCGCCAACGACGATCCCGGCGGCTGGAAGGCCGCGCTGGCGATGCTGGCGCAAGTGACTGCGATCACCGTGATCGCGCTGCTGCTCGAAGAGCTGACAGGCGTCAAGTTCACGATTCATATTCTCGTCGTCGTCCCCTTGTTCGCGCTCGGCTGGCTGATGTTGCAGAATGCGATGCTCGGTCCTGTCCAGTCGATCGGGCGATCGCTGGCGACGCTGGTAGAGCGGTCGAAGCTCGGGTTTCCCTCCTACGCCAACGAAGTCACGCTGTTTGCGACCGCCGGCTTTCTCGGCGCGATGACGCCGCTTGTGGTGCGGGAGGACGCTCTCGTCGCTGTCATCACCAACCTGCACCTGACCCCGGCGATGCTCAGCGT
>CAMFKC010000579.1 GCA_945956975.1 uncultured Methylocystaceae bacterium
GGCAGCGCCTTCGTCATCGTGTGCCTGTCGTCGATGGCGCTGGAGCCGCTGGTGCGCGCGGGGCGGGTCGGCCTTTCCGCGGCGCCCTTCGCGGGCGTCGGCCTCGGCATCGCCTTCTCGTCCCTGCTCGTCTCCGTCCTCGCGGCGGGCGGATTCGGGTGGAAGACCATGTGGCTCGTCAACGCCGCCATCGCGACGCTGTTCGCGCTTGCCCTGTTTATGCTTCTGCCTGCGCCCGCCGCCGCGCCAGCGCGGACGCAGGCGGCGCAGGCAGGCGCCGCGCGCGTGTCGCCCGCGCTCGCCGCTCTCGTGATTTCCTACGGGCTGTTCGGCTTCGGCTACGTGATCACCGCCACCTTCCTCGTCGCCATCGTGCGCGAGACGGCGTCGCTCGCCGCGCTGGAGCCCTATGCCTGGGCGATCGTGGGTCTCGCGGGCGCGGCCTCCATTCCCTTCTGGTCCTGGGTCGCGCGACGCACGACGGACGTCTTCGCCTATGTCGCGGGCTGCCTGGTGGAAGCGACGGGCGTGGCGCTCAGCGTCGTGTCGCCGACGCCGGCGACGATCGTGATATCCGGCATTTTTCTCGGCGGCACGTTCATGGCCATCACGGCCATCGGGCTCGGCATCGCGCGGCGCCTGACGCAGATGGCGCCGCAGCGCGCGCAGGCGATCATGACGTCGGCCTTCGGGCTCGGGCAGATCATCGGGCCCGCCATCGCCGGGCACATGCGCGAGACGTCGGGCAGCTTCTTCGCGCCATCGCTGATCGCCGCCGCGGCGCTGGTCGTAGCGGCTGGGCTCGGCGCCTTCTTATCGCGGTCGCGCTAGGTTTTCTTGCGACCGTAGACGCGCGCCGTCAGCGCGGTCTCCTGCCACTCCGGCGTGATGAATGCGTCTTCGAGTCCCTGCTGCTCGAACACCTTGAGGATGGCGGCCAGCGGATAATTGTTCATCTCCATCGCCGGCGCATCCCAGGCGCGGCGCTGCAGGAAATTCATCGCGATCCGGCCGCCCGGCACCCGATGCTTCAACGCATAGACGAGTTCGCGCGCGGGCGGCAGCGTGCGCTGGAGCGAATAGTGCAGGCAGGCGACGCCGCCCGGCGCAAGCCGCGCCAGCATCTGCGCTGTCAACGCGAGGCCGCGCTCGACGGGAATATGTTGCAGGACGATGTAGGAATGAACGAGATCGAAGCTGCCTGTCACTCGGGTCAGGCTATCGTCCGAAAGAACGAAGTCGGCATTGCGAACGCCTCCGTCCAGGCAATTCTCGCGCGCTTCCGCGATCATCGCGGCGGATATGTCCACGCCGACAACCTCGTCGTAGAGTTCGGCGAGCGGCAACGCCAGACGTCCGACGCCGCTGCCGAAGTCGAGCGCCCGACGGCGCGCGACTTCGCCGTAGTGCGCGTTCACGTCGCGCATCACGATGTCGATCTCGCGGCGGCCCGTTGCAAAGAAGCGATCTCGATTGCCGGCGATGCGATCTGACTTGAATTCGTCGTAACTGACGACGCCGAAATAGGGGTCGGTCTCGCCCCACTTGCGCCAGTCGCTGTCCGATACGAAAGACATGCCGGTTCCCCGTTTCCGTCAAAGAAATGACGGTGGGGTCGCGCCGCCGCACGGTCAACGAATGGCGCGGACGATGGCTAAAGTTAATGCTTAACCCGCGCTTGCGCGTGCGATCACGATTTGCGTTTCGCCATAGGCGCGGCGGTCGAGCATGTGGAGGCCAACGGGCAGTTCGACCGCTTCATCGGCCGCTTCCTCGATAACGCAAAGCGCGCCGTCGGCCAGCCACCGCCCGTTGACCAGCGCAAGCAGCGCGCGCGGGGCGAGGCCCTTGCCGTAGGGCGGATCGAGAAAGGCGAGATCGAATTTTTCGCCCGGCGGCGCATCGCCGATCTTGGTCGCGTCGCGGCGGAAGATGCGCGTCACGCCGCCGAGGCCAAGCGCTTCGACATTCTCGCGCAATAGCGCGCGCGCCTCGGAGCCATCGTCGACGAACAGCGCGAAACGGGCGCCGCGCGACATCGCCTCGAGGCCCAGGGCGCCGGTGCCGGCGAAGAGATCGACGACGCGCGCGTTGTCGATCGCGCCCTCGTAGCCATGCGCGAGAATGTTGAAGACGGACTCGCGCAGGCGGTCCGACGTCGGCCGGATCGCCTGCGTCGACGGCCCCTTCAGCGCACGGCCCCGAAAGCGGCCGCCGACGATGCCCATTTAATTGCCGCCGCGCGGCGGCTTGCGCGGACCGCCGCTACGCGGGCGGTCGCCACCGGGGCGCGGCCCCTTGCGGTCCGCGCCTGGACGCGGGCCGCCGGGGCGTGGGCCCTTGCGGTCTCCACCGGGCCGGTCGCCGCCAGCAGGCCGGTCGCTGCGCGAACGCGAGCCCTTGAATTCCCCGCCCGGCCGTTCCGCGCGCTTGAACGGCCGATCGCCGCCGCGTTCGTCCGCGGAAAAGCGTTTCTCGCCGTCGCGGCGCGGCGCGCGCTGCGGG